>JAKOQD010000267.1 GCA_029778515.1 Actinomycetes bacterium | reverse complement strand
CGTCCGGCATGACCTTCCGGCACTTCATCAAGTGGACCGCCCTCGGCGGCGTCGTGTGGGTCATCGGCGTCACGCTGCTCGGGTTCTTCTTGGGCAACGTCGCCTTCATCCGCGACAACCTGGAGATCGCGCTGATCCTGATCGTGGTGTTCTCTGTGCTGCCGATGGTGTACGAGATCTGGAACGAGCGGCGCAAGGCCCAGGTGTGAATTGTCGGACGCCCCGGCTAGCGTGGCTGCTTTCCTAGCAGGAGGCACCATGTCCCAGCTCACCGACGCAACACCGTCCGACCGTCATCGCCTCATCGCGAGCCGCTTCGCGAGCCTGATCGACGGCGTCCAGCGCTGGGACGCCCCCTCCCCCGTCGCTGAGTGGGACGCCGCTGGCGTCGTCGAGCACCTCGGTTGGCTGCCCGGCTTCCTGCAGCACATCGCCGGGGTCGAGTTGCAGGTGGCGGACGCCGACAGCCTCGCGGGCCGGTTCGCGGCCCAGTCGGACGCCGTCCAGGCCATCATGGACGCGCCCAAGGCGTCCGAGGTCGTCGAGACGACGATGTTCGGGGCCATGCCCCTGCAGCACTTGATCGACCAGTTCTACACGGCGGATGTGTTCATGCACTCCTGGGATCTGGCGACGGCGTCCGGCCAGGCACCTGACCTGGACGAGGACTTCGCTCGGAACATCTACGAGGGGCTGAAGGGGATGGGTCCGGCGCTGCACGAGTCCGGCCAGTTCGGGACGCCGCAGCCGGTCGCCGAAGACGCACCCGTCCAGGACAAGCTGATCGCCCTCATCGGGCGTGACCCCTCTTGGACGCCCCAGGGTCGCTGACCCAAGCTCAGGAACGACCCTTCGACAAGCCAGGAACCACCCTTCGACAAGCTCAAGGACCTGGCGAGCTCCCAGACCAAGCTGGCTGAGCCTGTCGAAGCCCTCGGCGTCCGACCCGGGAAACGCGCCGACCCGCGCCGACGGCGTCCAACGCGTTAACGAACTCTGCCCCGCGCCAGCGCGCGGGGCCGAGCAGACTCAGCCTAGGACTGCGGCGGGGCGTAGCCGCCCGGGGCCGTCGGGGGCTGCTGGTAGGACT
>JAKOQD010000266.1 GCA_029778515.1 Actinomycetes bacterium | reverse complement strand
GCGGCCTACGCCAAGACCAAGAACCGGCTGCAGACCTGGGCGGTCACCTCGTCCATCGGCCCCGGCGCCACCAACATGGTTACCGGCGCGGCGCTGGCCACCACCAACCGGCTTCCGGTGCTGCTGCTCCCGTCCGACATCTTCGCGACCCGCTACCCCGACCCGGTGCTGCAGCAACTGGAGGACCCGCGCACCCTCGACATCTCGGTCAACGACGCCTTCAAGCCGGTCTCGCGCTACTGGGATCGGATCAACCGTCCCGAGCAGCTGATCGGTTCCCTGCTGGCGGCGATGCGGGTTTTGACCGACCCCGCCGAGACTGGCGCGGCGACCCTTTGCCTGCCGCAGGACGTGCAGGCTGAGGCTTTCGACTTCCCGGTGGAGCTGTTCGGCAAGCGGGTCTGGCACGTCGCGCGTCCGGTGCCCGAACCAGCCGCGCTGGCCCGTGCGGTCGCGGCGATCAAGGCGGCGAAGCGTCCGCTCGTGGTCGCTGGCGGCGGCGTGATCTACTCCGGCGGCTCGGACGCCCTGCGTGCATTCGCGGACGCGACCGGCATCCCGGTCTCCGACACCCAAGCCGGCAAGGGCGCAATCAACTTCGACCACCGGATGGCGGTCGGCGGCGTCGGCTCCACCGGCGGCAGCGCGGCCAACACCCTGGCCCGCGAGGCCGACCTGGTGATCGGTATCGGCACCCGTTACTCCGACTTCACGACCGCGTCCCACACGATCTTCGCCGACCCGAACGTGAAGTTCGTCAACGTGAACGTGCTGGCCTTCGACGCAGCCAAGCATGCCGCGACCATGGTGGTGGCGGACGCGAAGTCGGCGCTCGAGGCGCTCACCGCAGAACTCTCCGGCTGGTCCACCGATGCCGCCTACCAGGCGCGCGCCGAGCAGCTGGACGCCGAATGGCAGGCCGTCGTCGACGAGTGCTACCACCGCGACAACCAGCCGCTGCCCGCGCAGACCGAGGTCTTCGGCGCGCTGAACGAGCTGATGGGCGAGAAGGACGTCGTGATCAACGCGGCCGGCTCGATGCCCGGTGACCTGCAGGCCCTGTGGCGTGCCCGCACCCCCGAGCAATACCACCTGGAGTACGCGTACTCCTGCATGGGCTATGAGATTCCCGCCGCCCTCGGGGTGAAGCTCGCGGTCGGTGACGAGCACGAAGTGGTCGCGATCGTGGGTGACGGCACCTACCAGATGCTGCCGATGGAGATCGCCACCATGGCGCAGGAGGGCATCAAGGTGATCCTGGTGCTGCTGCAGAACCACGGGTTCGCGTCCATCGGTGCGTTGAGTGAGTCGCGCGGTTCGCAGCGGTTCGGCACCAAGTACAAGACCCGCTCGACGTCGGGCCGACTGGACGGGGCGGATGTCCCCTTCGACCTGGCCGCCAACGCCGCCAGCTGGGGCGCCGACGTGATCCGCTGCAACGGGATCGCCGAGTTCCGCGAGAACTACCCCAAGGCCGTGGCGAACGACCGCACGACCGTCCTCTACATCGAGACCAACCTGTACGGGCCGAATCCGCCCGGAACCGCTTGGTGGGACGTGCCGGTATCACAGGTCTCCGAGTTGGCGAGCACCCAGCAGGCCTACGGCGAGTACATCGCCGAGAAGTCTTCGCAGCGCCATTATCTGTAGGTGAATGCTGCCTCGAACCTCTGGGCCAGCCTGCCGCTTTGGGGCTGGCTGGCCCTGGCGCTGTGTGCGCTGCTGATCGGCTTCGCCAAGACCGCGATCGGCGGCGTGGCGATGCTGGCAGTGGTGCTGGCGGCGATCGTCCTGCCGGCCAAGGACTCAACCGGCGTGGTGCTGGTGATGCTGCTGGTCGGCGACTTGGTGGCGGTCTGGGCCTACCGGCACAACGTCGACTGGAAGTTGATCGGACGCCTCGTGCTGCCCGTGCTGGTGGGCATCGCGCTGGGGGCGTGGTTTCTGAACTGGGTGGACGGACCAACGCTGAAGCGGACCATCGGCGTGATCCTGCTGCTCCTGCTGGTGCTGGGCCTGTTTCGAAATCGGCTGGCGGTGCACCACCCTGCGGTCGGGGCGGCGTACGGCGGGCTGGCCGGCTTCACCACGATGGTGGCCAACGCCGGCGGGCCGCCGATGAACCTGTACCTCCTGGCCGCCAAGTACGACAAGTGGCGCTTCCTCGGCACCACCGCCTGGTTCTTCTTCGCGGTGAACCTGACCAAGCTGCCGGTCTCGATCAGCCAGTCGATCGTGCG
>JAKOQD010000265.1 GCA_029778515.1 Actinomycetes bacterium | reverse complement strand
GTGACCTTGACCGGCTCGATCGTTGCGTTCCTCAAACTGAGCGGCCGGATCAACAGTGCACCGCGGATGCTGCCCGCGCATAACGCGGTGAACCTCGGCATCATCGTGGCGTTCGTCGGGATGACGGTGGGCTACATCTTCGTACCGCGCGACGACGTCGTGATGCGGCAGTCGCTGCTCGGGATCATGACCGTGCTGGCGCTGTTCCTCGGCTGGCATCTGGTGTCGAGTATCGGCGGTGGCGACATGCCGGTCGTCGTGTCCATGCTGAACAGCTACTCCGGATGGGCGGCCGCTGCCGCGGGCTTCCTGCTCAACAACGACCTTCTGATCATCACCGGCGCGCTCGTCGGCTCCTCGGGTGCCTACCTGTCCTACATCATGTGCAAGGCGATGAACCGCTCGTTCATCTCGGTGATCGCGGGCGGCTTCGGCGTGGAGACCGGAACGGTCGCTTCGGATGCGGATTACGGCGAGCACCGGGAGATCAACGCCGAGGGCGCGGCCGAGCTGCTGGCCGACTCGCACGAGGTGATCATCACGCCCGGGTACGGGATGGCGGTCGCGCAGGCGCAGTACCCGGTGGCCGAGCTGACCAGCCAACTGCGCAAGCGCGGCATCAACGTGCGGTTCGGCATCCACCCGGTCGCCGGTCGCTTGCCCGGGCACATGAACGTGCTGCTGGCCGAGGCCAAGGTGCCCTACGACATCGTGCTCGAGATGGACGAGATCAACGACGACTTCGCGGGCACCGACGTGGTGCTGGTGATCGGCGCCAACGACACGGTGAACCCCGCTGCTATTGATGAACCGGGGTCACCCATCGCCGGCATGCCCGTGCTGCACGTGTGGGAGGCCAAGAACGTGATCGTGTTCAAGCGCTCCATGGCCACCGGCTACGCCGGCGTGCAGAACCCGCTGTTCTTCAAGGAGAACACGCAGATGCTGTTCGGCGACGCCAAGGACCGGGTCGAGGACATCATCAGGGCGCTGTAGGCCGACGCCGCAGACGTGACCGTTTGCTCAATCTGCGCCCGTTTGAAAAGGCCACATTATGAGCAAGTGGGCACGTTTGGGGCCTCCAGGCGCTAGCCGATCAACCCGATCAGCGGCGCCACCAGCACCTTGATGATCATCGCGACCGGGTAGACCAGCGCGTACCCCAGGCTCACCCGCGGATCGGCAGCCGTCCGGTCGTTGACGAACGCGAGGACGGCAGGTTGGGTCTGGGAACCGCCGATCGCGCCGGCCAAGGTCGGCCCCGACAGCCCGCCGAACCTTGGGCCGAGGAACCGCAGCACCAGAGCCGCGAACCCGGTGATCACCAGACCCGCCACGAACAACCGCGGCCCGACATCGGTCTGCAACGCGGCCACCAGTTTGGACCCCGAGGTGGAACCGGCGTAGGCGAGGAACGCGAGCATGCCGTACTGACCCAAAGCGTTGGCAGTCGGGAACGGCACCGACCACAGGATCGGGCCGGTGCGGTGCAACCGACCGAGCACCAGGCCCGCGACCAAGGCGCCACCGGCGATGCCCAGGGACAGCTTGGCCCCGCCCGGCAGCGGGATCGCGATCAATCCGATCAGCAACCCGATGACGATCCCGAGCATGAACCCGACCGGATTGAGCCCACTGGCCGCGTGCTCGCTGTCGCCGAAGAAGTCGCTGATGTCCTCCATGCGCGTCTTGGGCGCGGTAATCCGGATCCGGTCGCCGACGTGCACGATGAAGTCGTCGGTGGCCAGGAAGTCGATGTCGCCGCGCCGCACGCGGGTGGCCGTGGCGCCGAATCGGTTCAGTAGGTCGAGTTCGGACAACGGCCGCCCGGCCACCGCGGACCGCGATACCGCGATCCGCCGGAAGTCCAGTTCGCGGCGGTCCAGTTCCAGGTGCAGCGTCGACACGTGGCCCAGCCGCACGGCCACGTCGGCGATCACATCCTCGGGTCCCACGACGGACACGACATCGCCCGGTTCGGGCACGACCTGGTCGGTCGCGACGCTGACGACCCGGTTGTGCCGCACGCGCGAGAACCGGATCTTGTCGTCGTACTCCCCGATGAGCTCGCGCAAAGTCGGCAGCCCGTCAGCATCCACCCGGATGCTCAGCATCATGAGCTCCGGTTCGGGCTCGGGCACCGCGGACACCTTGGGCTCGGTCTTGCCTTTGAGCGCTGCAGCGGCCGCCCACAACATGCCGACCACACCGACGATGTAGGTCACGGAATACCCGACCGTTGGCAGCGCGGAATCCAGTTGTTCGGTCGCCGCCGCCAGCGCCGGGGTGTTCGTGAGTGCGCCGGTGTAGGCGCCGGCGACCAACTCCGGTTCCAGGCCAAGCGCCTTGCCCACCGCGATCGCGATGCCAGCCGCAACCAGCAGCGTGATCGCCACCAGTCCGATCGCCCGGCCACCGCGGCGCAGCGAATCGAAGAACGTCGGACCACTGTTAACCCCGACGCAGTACGCGAAAAGCACAAGACCGATCTGCCCCACGATCTCGGGCAGCGCGAGGTCGGCGTCGAAGGCGGAGATCGCAAGCGCCGCGAACAGCACGGCGGCCGGGCCGATCAACACACCGCGGATGCGGATCTGGCCGAGCACCGCACCTACTGCGAGGTACAGGAAGTAGAGCAGAACGGTGTGCTCGGTCAGCAGCGCAATCACAGCCGAGACGCTACTCCCAGTCTCCCGGCCCCTGATGATGCGGGACGCCTCCACCTGATCGCTCGACGGTGCGCGAGGATGGCATCCCATGCCCACACTGACCCTTGACCAGGCCCGGCGGGCGGCCGTGCGCGCGCAACGGCTCGACCGCCGCCGGACGACTCCGCCGCTGATGCTGCTGCGCCACCTCGGTGCGGTGCAGATCGACAGCGTCAACGTGGTCGCGCGGGCGCACTACCTGCCGTTCTTCGCGCGGCTCCATGGGACTCAAGGCGACGTCGATCGCCTGTTCAGCAACCGCCGCACCACGGAGTACTGGGCGCACGAGGCCAGCTTGCTGACCGTCGAAGACCGCGCACTGTTCGGCTGGCGGATGCGCAAGTGGCAGGAGCACGCCTGGGGCGGTCCGCTTCGGGCCGCGGCCGAACACCCCGGCCTGCTCGACATGGTCAAGGCCGAGGTCCCGGGTACGGCCCGCGAGATCGAGGCGCGCCTTGACCTGGACTTCGTCCGGGAGCGCACCGAGTGGGGCTGGAACTGGTCACTGATCAAGCAGCTATGCGAGGCGATGTTCTGGGCGGGGGAGCTGAGCACCACCGGCCGCAACGCGCAGTTCGAGCGGATCTACACCGCCGGCGGGGTTCCGGACATGGATGACGCCCACGCCGCCGAGGAACTGGTCGTGCGGACGTTGCGCGCCTGCGGAGTCGCGCAGCGCCGGACGATCCGTGACCACTTCCGGCTGTCCCCGGCGATCACCGACCTGGGTATCACCCGAGCGCTGGCGGCAGGCCGGATCGAGCCAGTGACGGTCGCGGGCGCGCCCTGGTACGCCGCATCCGACCTGGTCATCCCGCGACGGGACGCCGGCACCGCGCTGCTCGCGCCGTTCGACCCGCTGATGTGGGACCGCGATAGGGTCCACCAGCTGTTCGACTTCCACTACCGCATCGAGATCTACACCCCCGCCCCCAAGCGGCAGTACGGCTACTACGTCCTGCCGTTCCTGCTCGACGGCCGGCTGGTGGCCCGGGTGGATCTCAAGGCGGACCGGAAAGCCGGGGTGCTGCTGGTGCGCGGCGCTTTCGGTGCGCCGCAGGCAGCGGCGCCGTTACGCGCGGAACTGACCCGGCTGGCCGAGTGGCTCGGGCTCGCAGGTCTGCGCGTCGAGCCCCGCGGTGACCTGGACCTGACAGGTCTCTAGTCGCCGACCCGCTTGAAACTGGTCGTCGCAGACGTCCCACCCTTCGGGGCCACCGTCGCAGTCAGCAACTCGTCATCCACCATGCTGAACGTGTACGTCGTGGCGCCCTTGGTCTTCCCCTCGTAGGCGTTGTCGCCGGTTTGCTTCGCCGACAGCGCGACCTCCAAGTTGTCCCCGGTAATCGTCACCGGATAGGCGCCGTCGGTGGGTGCGTCGACACGCATGGCGATCTGCTCGCCACCGGTGGACTCCCACTGCCCGGGGAACGGGTC
Organism: Actinomycetes bacterium; assembly: GCA_029778515.1. The sequence continues at coordinate 934 of JAKOQD010000265.1, read as the reverse complement.
GGTGCGTGGTGTGGAACCGGAACTGCAGGCGGCGAGCATCAGGGCTGCTGCAAGAACCGCCAGTAGGGACATGAATCGCTTCATGATGACCTCCCCCTGTTCCCAGCCTAGCTACAAGCCGCTGCTCACCGGTATCCGGGCACTGTCGGCGGCCTCCTGCAGAGCGGCGTAATCGAGGTCGTTCTGTTCGGCGTAGGCCTGCGCGAAGTCCGCAATGGCGCGGTCGAGCACGTCGCCGGTGCCCACGTAGGCAGCGATGGCGATCGGGTCCCCCGACCGGGCGTGGGCCTTGGCCAGCGTCCACGCGCACATCCGGCCGTACATGAACAGACGGCCGGCATCGATGTCGTCGACGTCCGCGGAACCCTTCCAGTCGCGCAACTGCCGCACGTAGTAGTCCCGAGGCCGGCCGTCCACCGGCGAGACGACCTGTTGCCAGCCGAGGAAGATGTCGCTGGCCGACTGCATCAGCCGTTGCCCGGCGACCACCCGCTGCCCGGCGTTGTCGAAACCGGCCGAGCCGACGAACCGCTCGAGTACAGATGCCTGCGCCTCCTTGGCCTGCAGGAACAGCGGGTCATCGTCATCGCGACCGAGCAGCAGCAGGATCCAGGCGCGGGTGCCTACGCTGCCCACTCCGACCACCTTGAGCGCGGTGTCCACGTACTCGTACTTGTCCAGCAGATGCCGGCGGTCGCTGGGCAACGTCTGCCGGTAGCCGTGCAGGACCACGGCCATCTCACCGGCCACGTCAAACGCGGCCAACTCCGGACGCTCGGCCACCATGTCCTCGAGCCGCACGATCAAGGGCGGCTGATGGATGATCCGCAGGTGACCGGACTGGTCGTGGGCGAACTTGTCCAACGCCTGCATGGAGTCGCGGGTGCGGGCCTTCGCGATCGCCTTCTCGGTCTGCTTTGCCGCCCGGGCTGGC
>JAKOQD010000264.1 GCA_029778515.1 Actinomycetes bacterium | reverse complement strand
GTGGTCAGCAGTCCGCCGGTCCTGTGCCTGCGCCTGCGCGTAAGGGTGGTAGTGCGACAGGTCGGTGGACAGCACCACGATCGTGTCCGGGTCGGACAGGTACGGCTCCAGAACGTCAGCCACATCCGCGGGATCGGCCCACCCGACCAGGATCGGCAGTAGGCGCCAGCCCGGTTCCAGGCATTCCTGCAGGAAGGGAAGTTGCACCTCGAGGCTGTGTTCCGGCGCGTGGGGCGCATCGTCGCGGGGAAGGTCAGCTTCGTGATCGATGAGCACGTCCCCCAGCGGTGTGCGCCAGACGTCAGCCGCCGGCGCGGCCATGCCCCGTACCGGGACGAAGTGTGCCGGCCCGGCGAGGACGACGCGTTCGGCCCGGTGCAATCGCGCGTAGGCATGGGCAGCAACCGGGCCCGAGTAGATGTGGCCCGCATGCGGCACGATCACCGCTGGTGGCTGCGGACCGCCGGGCGCCTGCGCCAGATAACCCTCGACCTCGCGCTGCACGTCGTACGGATCTGCGGTGTAGAACGTCCCGGCGACCGCCGGTTCACGGACTCGCATGCTGTCCCCCTGCCAGAACCAATCGTTGGATCTTTCCCGCGGCGTTGTGCGGCAACTCCGGGTGCTGCTCCACTTGCTTGGGCCGCTTGTAGGCAGCCAGCCGCTCGGCAGCCCATGCGTGTACGGCCGCCGGTTCGGCAACGCCGGCGTAAGCGGCGCAGACTCGCTGGCCCCACTGGTCGTCGTCGCGGCCGAACACCGCGACCTCCTCGACGCCTGGGCACTCCAGCAGAACTGCCTCAACCTCGGCCGGATACACGTTGACGCCGCCGGTGATGATGAGGTCCTCCCGGCGTCCCTCCAGGAACAGGTAGCCATCCTCAAGCCGCCCCAGATCGCCGACGGTGAACGCGTCACCGTCCCAGGTCTGCGCCGTCTTGGCCGGGTCCCGCCAGTAGCTGAAGCGGGCAAAGTCCGGCGTGTGACACCAGATGACACCGTCGCGGATCTCCACGCGGCGGCCGGTCCGCGCCCGGCCCACAGTCCCGGGGCGCTGCTCCCATTCCGCCCCCGCACAGACGGTGAACTGCCCTTCAGTGGAGCCGTAGAACTCCCAAACGTGTTCGACGCCAGCCCATTCATGCAGGCGGCGTTTGATGCTCGGCGGGCAGGCGGCGCCCGCGTGCGTGATCAGCCGGTACGGACTGGGCGGCAGGTCGAGCGCAAACAGCCGCTGCAGGTGGCTCGGGACGAGGAACGCGTGCGTGGGCCGGTGTTCGGCAAGGGCTGTCGCCGTGGCTGCCGCGTCGAACCCGCCGGGCAGGATCGCGGAACCCCCGACCTGCAGGACCGCCAT
>JAKOQD010000263.1 GCA_029778515.1 Actinomycetes bacterium | reverse complement strand
CTGGGCTTGGACCCGTCGCAGAAGGTCGTGCTGTATGCCCCAACTTGGCGCGACGATCGTTATGACGAGCGTGGGCGCTACATCTTCGACCTCAAGCTCAACGTCGAGGCGATGCGTGAGCAGTTCGGCGGGAGCCACGTGTTGCTCTTGCGCGGCCATCATCTGCTGGCCACGCGCACGGCCATTGCGACCGGCGACGGATTCGTGCACAACGTCTCGACCTACCCGGACATCGCGGACCTCTACCTGATCGCCGATGTGCTGATCACGGACTACTCCTCGGTGATGTTCGACTTCGTCAACACCGGCCGGCCCATGCTGTTCTACACCTGGGACCTCGACGATTACTCCGGCCGGGTGCGGGGACTCTACTTCGACCTCACCGAGGACCCGCCGGGCCCGGTATGCCGGACTTCTGCGGAGGTGTTCGAGGCGCTGGCTGATCTCGACGGCGTGCAGCAGCAGTATGCGGGAGCGTACGCGCGCTTCCGGGAGCGGTTCTGCGCCTGGGAGGACGGAAACGCTGCTGCTCGCGTGATAGACGCGGCTCTGCGCTGACGTCCATGAATTGTCGCGTTGTTGTTCCGGTTGTTGCGTTGTTGGTGATTTCGACGGGTCAAAACCCCAACAACGCAACAGTGCGCCCAACAACGCGACAAAGTGCGTCATGAGCATCCCGCGCTGGCGCTGGCCGGTCGACCTGCCGGTGCTGCTGCTGCTCACCGTGGCCGCGCTGGCCGCAGCCTGGCTGTTCCGGACCGTCCTGGTCACCAGCGACCCCTGGCATTACGCCCAAGCCGCCCTGGACTTCGGCCACCACGAGTGGATCCCGTCCGGACTGACCCGCTGGGGCATCATCGTGCCCCTCATCCCGGTCGGCTGGGTCTTCGGCCCGACGCTGCCGACGTTCTACGCGTTCGCCTTCGCAGCCACCGCGCTCGTCGTGCCAGTCGTGTACCTCCTGAGTCGCGGCGTGTCCGATGTGGCTGTGGCTGCGCTGACGACAGTGGCATTCGTGGCGATGCCGCTCACATTCATCAACCTCTCCCGCGGCTACCCGGATCTGATGGCGATAGCGCTCAATGGCCTGACGCTGCTGCTGGTGCTGGCCGCTCGAGACCGTGACCGGGGCTGGCTGTTACTGCTGGCAGGTTTCGTGGCTGGGTGGGCTTTCGAGGTTCGCGAGACCACCGTGTTCACGTGGCCGCTGTTCGCCTGGATCGTGTGGGGTCTGAGCCGGCGCTGGCGGGGTTATGCGGCGGTCGTGCTCGGACTGCTGCCATGGGCAGTGCTCGATGGCGTGCTGTCGTGGCGCACCTTGGACGACCCCCTCGCCAAGTGGCACGTCCTGACCGGCTCGGATCTCAACGACTCGACCTCGCCGCTGGACGGCTCGTACCTAGGTCACGACCGGCTGTGGTACGTCCTGCGACTGCCGCGGGCCATCCTCGAACAGCCGTGGGGATGGACGGTACTGCTCGTGGCCGGGCTCGGCCTGCTGGGCGGGTTGGTCCTGCGTGGCCGGGTCGGTCTATACGTCGTTTGGGCGCTGCTGCCCGTTGCTCTGCTGATGCTGCAAGCCGGCGTGCTGGATCCCGCTCATCCCAGCGTGCGGGTCGATGTGCCACGGTACTGGCTGGCTTTCACACCGGGGCTGACGATCGCGGCGGGGGCCTTCTGTGCCTGGCTGGCGCAGCGGGTGCGACTGCCGGCCTGGGCCGGGGCCCTCGTGTTGACCGGAACAATGGTGGTGGCCGGCGGCTCGTATGCCACAACTGAGCCCACGTTCTTCCCGAACAGTGGCGACCTGCCGTACCGGACCGCGCGCCAGATCCCGGACGGCGCCACGGTTTGGACCGACGGCCGCACCGCGCGCATCCTGCCCGCGTATCTGCGCGACGCGGGCGCTTCGGCCACTGTCCGGGACTTCACGGTGAAGGGCTTCAACCCCCAGCCGGGTGACTACGTGCTGGTCTTCAGCGACACCGACACCACGTGTGAGTTCTGCAAGCTCGATTACGACTTGTGGCGGGCTGATGGCAACAGCTTGCCGGTCGAGTCGTACGCGCTGGAATGGACTGCGCCGGACGGCAAAGCTCGGTTGTACCGGGTGGCTTGAGTTGTAGCCCCCTCTCACAGCTGCGTCGTTCTTTGGATTTCGCCCAACCTCCCGCGTCGGACCCGGGACGCACAAGGCACCCGCCTAGACTCGCCTGCGTGAAGCCCATCGAGTCCGGGGAGTTGCTGCTGCACGTCGGCGTGCACAAGACCGGGACCACTGCCCTGCAGGCGGCGCTTGCCGATGCCCGCGCTGACCTGCCGCGCTACGACGTCGCATATCCCGGGTCGGGCACCTTCCAGCACGGCGCGATCCTGGCCGGCGCCGGGCGCAGCTACGGCTGGAAGCGTGACGCGAAAGACGTCCCTCGCAAGCAGTGGGACACGCTGGTGGCACAGTCCCGGGGACGCAGCATCATCAGCAGCGAGTTCTTCGACGACCTCGAACCCGACGTGGCGCGCAGGATGGTCGAGGACTTGGGCATCGAGCGGGTGCGGGTGGTCGTCACGCTGCGCGCGATCGGGAACATCCTGCCGTCGGCCTGGCAGCAGCGACTGAAGGCCGGCTACACGGGTGGTTACAACGCGTTCCTGAAACAGATCTTCGCCGCCGACCTGAACTCCAAAGCACGGCACTTCTGGTATCGCCACGACCAGGTTGCCCAAATACAGCGCTGGGCCGAAATCGTCGGTCCCGATCGTGTCGATGCCGTGGTCATCCCGGACGGCGACCGTACGGCGATCTTCACCGCCTTCGAGGGTCTGCTGGGGCTGCCGCCCGGATTCCTTGCGCAGCGGCAGGTGCACATCCAGAACCGCTCGATGACCGCACCGGAGGCCGAGTTCGTCCGGCGCATCAACAAAGCTGTGGCCGACGATCTCAGCTGGGACGACTACCAGCGCGTGGTCCGCCGCACGCTGATCCTCACGATGGTCGAGCAGCGCACCCCTGCTCGCGACGAACCCCGCATTTTGACGCCGGACTGGGCGGCGGACGCGGCGCAGGAGCGCGGCCGGGAGTTCGCCGCCGGCGTGGCGGCCAGCGGGGTGAGCGTGATCGGGGATCCGCAGGCGTTGGCCACCCGGCCGAAGGCGGGCAAGAACGTCAAGTCCACCGGCCTGCCGATGGACGCCGCCCTGGCTGCTGCTGTGGCACTGATCAACCGGCAGACCCGGTCGGACGCCCCGCAGCCGATGTCGCGCCGCGCCGCGCTGCGAATGGCTCTGCGCCGGCGCTGACCGAGTGTCATCCGCCCCTGCACCCGCTGCCTAGACTTGATGGTCATGGAGTCTGCGATCACCCCCATCGGCGAGGGCGAGGTCCTTCTGCACGCGGGTCTGCACAAGACCGGCACGACGGCGCTGCAGGTGGCGCTCGCCGACGCCCGCGGTGAACTCGAGCAGCACGGAGTGCGCTACCCGGGCAAGGGTCTCTACCACCACAAGGCGATCCTCGCCGGCGCCGATCGGCCGTACGGCTGGCGCAACAACGGTGCCCGGATCACGCCGAAGAAGCACTGGAACCGGATGCTGAAAGAGGCTGACTTCGCCGGCCGCACGATCATCAGCAGCGAGTTCCTCGACGACATCGCCCCGGAGATCGGCGCCCGTGTGGTGGACGACCTGGGCGGTCGCGAGCGGGTGAACCTCGTGGTGACGCTACGCGCGATCGGCAACATCCTGCCGTCGGCCTGGCAGCAGGGGCTCAAGGCCGGTGTGACGACGCCCTACAACCAGTGGCTGAAGGTCATGTTCGAGGAGGAGCAGACCACCCGGGCTGAACGCTTCTGGTTCCGCCACGACCAGGTGGAACAACTGCGGCGGTGGTCGCAGGTCGTCGGCGCGGATCGCACGTACGCGGTCATCATCCCGGAGGGCGATCGCACCGCCATCTTCTCGGCCTTCGAAGGGTTGCTCGGGCTGCCCGAGGCGTTCCTGGCCACCCGTGAGCAAATCATTCAGAACCGGTCCATGACCGCGCCCGAAGCAGAGTTCGTCCGGCAGTTGAACAAGGAGTTGTCGGGGCGCATGTCCTGGGACGAGTACACCGTCATGGTGCGCAGAGCCCTCATTCTGAACATGGTCGAGAACCGGCGGCCCGCCTCCGACGAACCGAAGATCGTGACGCCGGAATGGGCGGCTGACAAGGCCGAGGAATTCGGCCAGCGGTTCGCCAAGGGCATCGCCGAACTTGGCGTGAACGTCATCGGGGATCCGGCGGATCTGGCGCTGCGCCCGCGGGCCGCGGCCTCGGACGAGCCCGAGGTACTTTCCATCGACGCCGCGGTGGCCGGAGCGAGCGGCTTGGTGCTGGAGGCGCTGGCCGAGCGGCGAGCGTTGGAGGAGAAGCTCAAGACCGCGAACGCTCCCCAGCCCGTCCCACCGCGCGCCAAGCGCTGGACCGCTCGGGGTGCGGCACGGGCGCTCAAGCGGGGCTTCCGCAACTAGCATCTGCGCATAGGGCGCCGGATCTGGCCTTCTTTGCGCGAAATCCCCCACGTCAGCTCTCGATGTCGAGTTCCTCCAGCGGGCTGACCTCCCGGTGCTCCACGGCGCCCACGTCTGGGTCGCCCAGCGCGGGATGTCCCTGCAAAGAGGTGGCGCATTCCTCGCGCACCCGCCGGCAGGCATCGAGCCAGGCCTGCATCGCTGCGCCGGGAGTGGTGTCACCGAAGTAGTAGCGGGTCCATTCCTGGCGCTGTTGCGCGAGGGTCTCATCACTGGTGACCCGGTCCAGCACCTCGACGATCGCCGATGCCTGCTTCGGCTTCAGCAACTCGATACTGGCGATGAAGCCCTCGCTCGGGACCGGCGCGGCGGGGTTCGCGGGTTTCGTGACCACCACCGGCTTCCCAGTCGTCAGCCAGTCGATCACCACGGCGCTGACATCAGCGATACACACGTCGCAGACGTCCAACTGCCAGTCGAATGTGGGCGTGGTGTCGGCGAGGTGCCCGGCACCCGGATCGGCCAGGTTGGCGGCAGCGATCAGGGCGTTGATCTCGTCGCGGGCCTTGGCATGATCGTCGCTGAACAGGCCTGTGCGGGCATGGGGACGGAAAACCAGCCGGTACCGGGAGTCGGCCAGCAGCGCCTTGACCATGGGCACCCCGTGGGAAACCAGCGACGAATAGCGCATGCTCGGGCGATCGCCCTCGGTGGTCGGCGCATAGAAGACCACGGTCCGATCGTCCTGTGGCAGCGGCGGCGGAGTCGTCGCGCTCGGCACATCGAGCTGGGGACGGCCGATGCGGATGGTCTTGGCGTCCACGTCGTAGTTGATGAGGTTCGCGGCCAGCCGGTCGGCGGCGGCCTCACCGGCGATGAACGAGTAGTCGTAGCACTTGGTCTGACCCGAGACCATGTAGGACTTGTCGCTCTCGCCGTGACTGATGAACACGTGCAGCATGGTGTTGAAGCGCATCAACTGGAAGTTGCGGGTGTTCTGGTTGACGTAGAGCGCGGCGCTGAAGCGCTGCCGCTCGACGAGATTCTCCAGGTCCTCCACCCGGCCGGCATAGGCCACCGGCAGCGGGCATTCATCGAGGAGTTCCAGCGCGGCAGTCACCGAGCGGCACACAATCAGCACGGGTGCCTCGGCATCGAGTGCCTGCAACGGCTCGTACCACTGGCGCAACTGGTAGAGGTTCACCGGGCCATCGGCGTAGTACACGAGGGTCTGGAAGTGGTCCTCGGGCAGTGCGCGATCGCCGGTCTGGGACTGCCACTGCTCGATGGCGGGCTGCCCCTGGGTCATCACCCGGCGCACGGCCCAGTAGATCTGCTTGGCCTTACTTGGCTGCTTGGGGGAATCGATGGCCATGGCGTCAGGAGCGAGCGTTGGCGCGGGCGAGGTCGTCGTCGAAGTCGATCTCGACGGCGAACAGGTCGGAGATGTCAACCGGGGTGAAAGCGATCCCGTGCTTCTCGATCGCGAGCTCGATGCCGCGTTCGAAGTAGTCCTGCTCGTCGCACTCGTCGAGGCACTCGACCAGGCGGGCCTTGTCCTTGGCGGAGATCAGGTTGATCCCCACGGCCTCGCCCAGGGCGTTCTGGACCTGCTTACTCAGTTCCTTCACGTGGCCGGACTCGTCGACGGTGTACTTCACCTCTTCCTCGGCGACCGTGGCGGTGTTCACGCAGATCACGTTGTCGCCGCGCAGGATGCTGGACTCCAAACGGCGCAGCACCTCTCCGTCGAACACCACGTCCCCGTTCATCCAGACCACAGGACCGCTGCCGGACATTCGCAGCGCCTTCAGCAGGCTCTTGGAGGTGTTGGTGGTGTCGAAGTTCTCGTTGTAGACGAACAGGCCGTCCGGGAACTCCTCCAGGATGCTCTCCAGTTTGAAGCCGACGACCGTGATGACCCGGGCCTGCTCGCCGAACACCTCGCTGATGTTGTCGCGCTGCTGACCCATGATGCTGCGGCCGTCGTCGAGCTTGGTGAGCGGCTTCGGCCACGGCCGGCCCAACCGAGTGCCCATACCTGCGGCAAGGATCGCCACCTGGATCGTCATCTGCGCTCCGTTCGTCGTCTCGTCCCATTGTGACGGTTGGCGGGGTCAGGTCGGCGCCTGCCCTCGCGCCTGCTCGCCATTTCGGTCACTCACGCGCCACCAGATGACCGAATGCTGACCAGAACCCGAGCCCGACGCCTCCGCTGCTACGTTTCGGAGCGTGGCGGCTGTCGTAGTGATCGGTGAAAGGGCGCCACAAATCGCCGATCTGCTGGGCGAGCCAGTGGCCGGGCAGGTGGCAAGCGCTGCTGATCTGGCCGAATTGCTGGCTCGTACGCCTGGCGACATCGTCCTGGTGGATGCTGAGCTCGACTGCTCGGGCCTTTACCCGATCGAGGATGTTTGTGCCCCACAGGGCACACGGGTGCTGGTCGGGGTCGGCGGCACTGCCCAGGTCCGGATCGCGAGCGGCGTCGTGGTCGGGGCCGGAACGTCACAGGCGCCCCTGGACTCCTCCAACGGCACGGCCGCTGGGTGCTTGCAGGTCGCCGAAGCCGACCGTCCTGCGCTCGATCACGCCCTGGCCCGCATCCCGGACGGACCCCCCGGGGCTTTGTGGGAGCAGGTGCTGAGCCTGCTGGTCATGCAGGCCGTCGAGGTCAAACCGGTCTACGCCGCGCCGTTCCGGATCGGCCGGGCGGTCGGACGCGACTCCGACCCGGTAAGGCTGCAGGCCCGGCGCTGCGCGCGCGGCGGCGACGGTTGGTTGTCCGAGCGCACCGTGCGGCCCCTGTCCCGTCAGATCACGCCGTGGGCAGTGAAAGCCGGCCTGGCGCCGACCACCGTCACGGTCGCCAGCCTGATTGTCGGGGCCAGCGCCGTGGCCACCGCGGTGCTGGGAACCCGATGGGGCTACCTGGCTACGGCAGTGCTCATGATCGTCTCGCTGGTGCTGGACTGCGTCGACGGCGAAGTCGCGCGCTGGACTCATCGCTATAGCCGGGGCGGCGCATGGCTCGACGCGGTTGGTGACCGCGTCAAGGAGTACGCGGTCTGGTTCGCCGTCGCCTGGGCGGTCGGGCAGCAGGACTTCTGGTTGCTGATCCTGAGTTGCCTGATCCTGTTCACGTCCAAGCACTTCCTGGACTACGGCTGGTCGTTGCGCTTCCCACCCTGGCGGCCGCGCGCCATTCCCATGAGCGCCGAACCGGATCCGTGGCAGGCAGCGGGCGTTGTGCCGCCGAGCGTCCGGCCGCCGTCGTGGCGACGGGTCCTGGGCATGCCGATCGCCGAACGCTGGCTGCTGGTTGCGGTCTTGTTGCCGCTGACCGGTCCGTGGCTGACGTTCTCAGTGCTGGTTGCACTGGGCGCACTGAGCCTGGCGTACACGGTGTTGACCCGGATCCGGTGGAGCCATGTGCCCATCGATCCGGTGGTGCGGCCGCAGTTGGTGGCGATCACCGACCCTGGCTTCCCGGCTTGGGAAGCCGACCGGATGCAGTGGGGTCCGGCAGCTCTGCTCGGTCTGCTCGTGATGGTTGCAGCCGCAGCCGGTGCGCCGTGGGTAGTGCTCGCCGGCTATGCCATCGCGCTCGGGCTGTATGGGGTGGCCTATGGCAGCGGCCCACGCGGCCGGCTGGGCTGGATGGCGCCGTCCGTGGCCCGGACCAGCGAAATGGTGATTCTGCTGGCTGTGGCTTGGTTTGCATCCCAGCCTGCTGGCGCCGCGGTCTTCGCCCTGCTGGCGGCCTCGGCTTGGCGGCACTACGACGTGATTTACCGGATTCGCAATCAGCAGGTCCTGCCCGACCGCCGGGGGACAGTGCTGTTGCTGGGCGCAGCTGGCCGGGTGCTGGTCGCGATCGTGCTGCTGCTCGTGTTCGGCTCAGGTGCGTGGTTGTGGTTCGCGCTGTACCTCGCCGTGGTCGCGGTGCTGGACTCGCTGCGCAGCTGGTTGATGGGCTAGCCAGATCGAAGGTGTCTGGCCTGACGGCGTCAACCCACGCCTGCTGAGGGGTCAGTTCACTTCACCGTGATGCGCCAGGCATCGCTGGGGTAGGCCTGACCGCGACCCGGCTTGCTGTAGGTGATCTTGCGCTGCTCGTAATCGGTGAGCATCGTTTCGATCCAGTACTCGCCCTTGGGCGTCCCGGCTGGCACGTCGACAATCGCGGAGTACGTTCCCCTGACTTCATCGCCGCTGTCAAGCGTGAGGTACCTGTGCCCGATCACATTCCAGGGATACGAGCTGTCGGGTTGCTTGTCGCCCAGCACGAACATCGACGACAGCTGTTTGTGAATCCCCGCCGCGTCATACAGGTCGAACTCGATGCGCAGCAGGGCTCCCTGTGAACTGTCGACCGTGCCATCCGGGCCCAGCCCGTGCACGCGCAGATCCCGCACCACAGGTCCCCGGTTCTCGTTGGGGTTGTTGAGGGTGAACCGCCCCGGTAACACCTGGCTGGTGGTCTTGCCGGCGAGGTCGGTGACCTTTACATGGACGTCGTAACTGCCCGACCACGCGTACTTCCCAACGCTGGCTTCGGCAGTCTGCCAAACGCCGTCGTTCAGGTTGCCCGAGACGCGGGTGATGCGGCCCAGGGAGCCTTTGCCCTTCTCGCCCTGTTCCTCGCCCTGTAGCCAAGCCTCGACCGCGTAGATGCCAGTGTCGTCTGCCAGTCGCAGCGTGAAGCCGCCGCCGTTGCTGTAGTAGTCCGGGATGGCGCGGTTACCTTCACCCGTGCTGTAAGGCAGCATCTCGCCGCCGCCGTCACCGCCGAGGATCCGCGGCGCTCGCGTGTCGTTGCGGCAGTTCTGCTGGGTCTCGCTGTCCACGGCATCACATCCGTTGCTACCCGAGGCGCCGTCGAAACCGTCGGTACCGCGCTCGCCGATCAGCCAGTCGCCGGCGGAACCCCCGTGCAGGGTGTCGACGCCCCGATAGCCGCGGACCTCGTCGCGGCCGCTCTGGCCAGTCACGCTGTCGTCGCCGAGCCAGCCGTCCATGACGTCGTCGCCGGCCCCGCCCTTGATCGTGTCGTTGCCGCTGGAACCGTTGATGGTGTCCTTACCCGGCCCGCCGAGTACCACGTCGATCTGGGTGCCGCCGGTGATCGCGTCGCTGCCGCTGCCGCCCAGGAGACGATTGCGGCCGAACGTGCCACGCATGGTGTCGTTACCTGGCCCGCCGACCGCTAGGTCGTTGCCGCCATCGGCGTGGATCGTGTCGTGTCCATGGCCACCGAGCACTTCGTCGTCGCCGAGCCCGGCCAGGATGATGTCGTTGCCACCCCGTCCGTCGATGGTGTCGTCGCCGCCGAGTCCGCAGATGATGTCGGGCTCCGGCGTACCGGTGAGGACGTCGGCTTTGTTCGTGCCGACAATGCTGCACTGGTGGCCGTTCACCGTCGTGACCGGCGACTTCGCCACCGCCGTCGCTTGAGCCGGTACAACGGTCAGGCAAAAGGCCAGTGCGGTTGTGCAGAGTAGCGCGCTGGTGCGCAGCATTAAGCCCCCTCAGGTGTTGATCTTGTGGTGCCCGCTGCGAATCCGAACGAAACTGACTGTGTGGAACTTCACAGTGGAGTTTCGGGGAGTGCCATGACGTTCACCGTTTGGTGCGCAACGGTGCAAGATTCTCAGAAGGGTGAAGCGGCGGGTCTGGGCTAGATCACCGGCGGTCGGCCGTACCGGGCCATCTCCAGCACCGTCGACCACTGCAGCGGCCGCCGTGGGCCCGGGTCCTCGCGCCAGCCCTCCCGGAAGCCACCCCACCACGCGCGCCACGCGTCTGGATCGCGCCGCGAGCGCAGCCGCTGGACAGCCGTCCAACTCGCGACATAGGGCACACCCACCGGCCACGGGAGGTTGCGCCGCGCCAGCCAGACCCGGTTGCGGGCGTTGAGCCGGTAGTAGTCGGCGTGCCGGGTGGGGTGCATCACCGGGTGGCAGGCCGTGATGTCACCGGCGTACCAGACGATGCGCCCGCTGTCCCAGACTCGCCAGGCCAGCTCGATGCCCTCGTGGGCGTACCAGAACGATCCTGGCCAGCCGCCTGCGCTGTCGAACACCTCACGCGGGATGGCAACTGCGCCCTCCCACAGACTGAACACTGCGCTGGAATGCCGGGGGTTGCCCTTGCGGGTGCGTGGAATCCAGCGCGTGGGGTCGTCCTCGGACTCCGGATCGGTCACCCGCGGCTGGATCAGCCCG
>JAKOQD010000262.1 GCA_029778515.1 Actinomycetes bacterium | reverse complement strand
CGGGACGCGAACGCGCGGCCGGTGAGGATCACGTCGGAGTAGCCCACTACGGCGATGCCGACCGCGGCCAGGCCCAACCGCAGCGGGTCGATTCCGTCCAGGTTCGGCCAGGACACGACCGGCAAGTCCTTGGGAATCTCGCCGATCACCTCGACACCGAATGCACCGAGGCCGCCGAAGTGCACCGCCGCGGCAGCCAGCAACATCACCAGCAGCGGACCGGGAAGCTTGGGCGCCCAGCGGTGCAGCGCGAACAGGAGCGCGGCCACGCCGAGGCCGAGAGTCAGGGTAGGTAGGTGCGCCGAGCCAAGCTGGGTGAGCAGGGAATAGGTCTCGGCGAAGGGATTGCCGCCGGTGATGACGAGCTTGGTCAGCGTCGCGTACTGACTGACCACCATCAGCAATCCGATCCCGGCCATGTAGCCGACCAGCACCGGCTTGGAGAGCAGATTGGCCAGGAAGCCGAGTCGAGCGAGCCAGCCCACTCCCAGCACGACACCGACCGCGATCGCGACCAGCGCAGCCACCTCGGTGCGTCGCTGCAGGTCCACCTCGCCGACCAGTGCGGCGATCGCCGCAGCCGTCATCAGCGCGGTGGTGGACTCCGGGCCAACGGACAGCTGCAGAGAGGTGCCGAGGATGGCGTAGACGAGCATCGGTGCGAGCACTGCCCACAGCCCGGCGATCGGCGGCATCCCGATGATCTCGGCGTAGGCCATCACCTGCGGCACCAGGTAGGCCGAAACGGTCACGCCGGCGAGCAGGTCGCCGCGCAGCCAGACGCGGTCGTAGCCGAGCAGCACACCCAGCCCGGGCGCCCAGCGACGCCACCGGCGGGCAGCCGCTGTGCTCATGGCGACAACCTAGCCCACAGTGCCGACAATCACTTCGGCTTGATCGAGGTGAGCCACGGGCTGGGGACGGCGAGCACCTCCATCCAGGCCCGGCTGGTCTTGCTCAGAGTGACCGTGCGTCCGTTGGTGGCGGTGGCGGTCAGGGTCTTCATCAGCCCGCCCGAGTAGGTCTCGGCGACCTCAATCTTCGTGATGCTCTTGAGGTTGAAGACCTTTGCAGCCTGCTTCTGGGTGAGCGTGCGTTTCCAGGACTTGTACGGATTGCGGGGCGCCAGCGCCGAGTACGGGTCGGCCACGCCGGGCAGGTAGCTGAGCGGATCGGCCTTGAACACGTCGCTGTTCCTGGCGGTGCCGGCACCAGCGGCGAAACCGGTGGACGCGAAGTACGGCGTCTCGGCGAATCCTGCGGACGGGTCGCGCAGTATCAGCACGCCCGTCTCGGTGATGGTCGACTTCACCGCGTCCACCCACGGCTGGTTGGCGCTCGACCCGGTCTTCTTCCAGCCGGTGTAGTTCTGGCTGCGTTCGTCGTCGAAGAGATGGCAGTCGCACGCCGGATCACCGGTGTCTACGCCGAGCGTTTCCCGCAGCTTGATCACGCGCTTGATGACATAGTTCCGGGCCGCGATGGCCTGGGCCTTCAATGCCTCGGCGCCGCCGTAGTTGCCCCAGGAAGCCGGCATCTCGTCCAGTCCGTAGAGATACTCGGTGTTCATGGCCACCTCGTTGACCACGTTCAGCCGCTTGCCGATGGTGGTCACCTGCAGGTTGCCGTAGTGATAGCTGCCCTGCGCGCCCGTCACGGTTGCGGTGCCGGTGGTGGTCACGGTCAGCCGGGACGCGGTCAGCGACTTCTTACCAGCCTTCGCTGTCACCCCGCTGCCCTTGACCTTCAGGGTGATCTTGCCGCTGCTGGTGCCGAGCAGGACGCGGCCAGCGGTATCGACGACAGTGAAGCCGCCACCCTTGACCTTGATCGTGGCCTTCTTGCGCTTGTCGACCGGCGGCCCGAGCACCTGCACCTTGACCGTGCGGGGGTTGTTGTTGGTCCAGCCGATGGTGGTTCCCGGGTAGTAGTACTGGAGGATCTGCTCGGCGCTGCTCCCCGTCCGCGCCAGTCGATAGGCGCCGTACTGCGACATCCCGACCCCGTGCCCGGCACCCGAACCGGCGATCACGAACTTCGCCGGCGCCTTCTTGGCCGCCTCGGCCGGTGCCGCCGGCGCCATGACTAGAGCCAGCAGTGCCAGCGCCACCAGGACGGCAAGACTACGCACGCGATGCGTTCTGAGCACGAGTCGACTGTAGTCGGCTAGCCACAGGTCTCGACAAGCTCGCCAGGCCGGACTTCCCCTCCAGCTTTGCTCCCGAATGGGTCTCTCGCTCCCGATAGTTCGGGAGCAAAGGTCCCATTCGGGAGCGAAGTCGCGATGGGAGAGGGCGCTCGACCCGCCGCCGCGTAGGCAGGGGGTGGGTCAGCTGGCTTCGGGACGGGTGACCACGGTCAGCGGGAGCAGCGAACGGCCGGTAGGACCGATCTGGATCTCGGTGCCGAACTGCGGACAGACGCCGCAGTCGTAGCAGCCGGACCAGCGGCAGTCGTCCACCTCCGCACCGTAGAGAGCGTCCTGGTAGTCCTGCCAGAGCCAGTCGCGGTCGAGGCCGGCGTCCAGGTGATCCCAGGGCAGCACCTCACCCTGCGGGCGCTCGCGGGTGGTGTACCAGGCCAGATCGATTCCCAAGGGGGTCAGGGCGCGCTCAGCGGCGGCCGTCCAGCGCTCGAAGGAGAAGAACTCGCTCCAGCCGTCGAGCACTCCCCCGTCGCGCCAGACCGCCTCGATCACCGCGCCGACCCGGCGGTCGCCACGGCTCAGCAGGCCCTCGATCATGCCGGGCTTGCCGTCGTGGTAGCGCATGCCGATGGCCCGTCCGTAGCGCCGGTCCTCGCGGATCTTGTCCTTCAGCAGCCGCAGCCGGCGGTCGATCGTATCCGGATCGGCCTGAGCCACCCACTGGAAGGGCGTGTGCGGTTTGGGCACGAAGCCGCCGATGCTGATCGTGCAGCGCACGTCCCGGGTGCCGGCGGCGCGGCGTCCGGCTTCGATCACGTGGGCGGCCATGTCGGCGATGCCGAGCACGTCCTCGTCGGTCTCGGTGGGCAGGCCGCACATGAAGTAGAGCTTCACCTGCCGCCAGCCCTGGCTGAACGCCGCGGCGACCGTGTTGATCAGGTCGTCCTCGCTGACCATCTTGTTGATCACCTTGCGCATCCGCTCGGAGCCGCCCTCGGGCGCGAAGGTCAGACCGGAGCGGCGGCCGTTGCGGCTCAACTCATTGGCGAGGTCGATGTTGAAGGCGTCCACCCGGGTGCTGGGCAACGAGAGCGAGACGAAGCTGCCGTCGTAGCGGTCCGCGAGTTGCTTGGTGACCGGCGCGATCTCGGAGTGGTCGGCGCTGGAAAGGCTCAGGAGCCCGACCTCCTCGAGCCCGGTCGCCGCCAGCCCGCCCTCAACCATCTTGCCGATGGTCTCGATGTTCCGTTCGCGCACCGGACGGGTGATCATGCCGGCCTGGCAGAACCGGCAGCCGCGGGTGCAACCGCGGAAGATCTCCACCGAGTACCGCTCGTGGACGGTCTCGGCCAGCGGCACCACGGGCTTGGCGGGGTAGGGCCACTCGTCCAGTTCCATCAGGGTGTGCTTGGCCACCTTCGCCGGCACCCCCGGACGGTTCGGCACCACCGACGCGATCGTGCCGTCCGGGCCGTAGCTGACGTCGTAGAGCGACGGCACATAGGCCACGCCGCTGGCGGCCAGCCGGGCCAGCAGGCCGCTCCGGCCGTCCGGACGACCGGACGCCTTCCACTCCCGCACGATCTCGGAGATCGTCAGCGCGGCCTGCTCACCGTCGCCGAGCACGGCGGCGTCGATGAAGTCGGCGATCGGTTCGGGATTGAACGCGGCATGCCCGCCGGCGATCACGATCGGGTCCTGCTCACGACGATCGGCCGCGTGCAGCGGCAAACCGGCCAGGTCGAGTGCTTCGAGCAGGTTCGTGTAGCCCAGCTCGGTGGAGAAGCTGACGCCGAACAGGTCGAACGCCGCGACCGGCAGGTGGTTCTCCAGGGTGAACTGCGGCAGGCCGTGCTCGCGCATCAGCTTGGCGAGGTCGGGCCAGATCGAGAACGTCCGCTCGGCCAGCAGCCAGTCGCGCTCGTTGAGGATCTCGTAGAGGATCGCCAGCCCCTGGTTCGGCTGGCCGACTTCGTACGCGTCCGGGTACATCAGCGCCCAGCGGACCTCGACCGAATCGAAGGCCTTGCTCACCGAGTTCACTTCGCCGCCGGTGTACTGAACCGGCTTGGTGACCCGCGCGAGCAGCGGTTCGAGCCGCGGGTAGAGCGATTCGACCGAAGGGTTCATCAAGGCTGTCATGGTCGCATCAGGATAACCGGCCCCACTGACATCGCCCGCTGCGCGCGGCTTGCGCAGTTCTTCGCCCGAACAACCCAGCGATCCGCCAGTTGCGGCGTTGCGCCTCGCGGCGGGCACCTCGACGATAGCGCGAAGACAGTGCAGTAACGGCGGCGATGAGGGCGCGTCGAACCAGCGCTACCGGTGACCGTCCGGCTTCTGGGACGGCGGCGCGACGGCCGTCGAGCAGTTCGCGCGGGCGTCCCTGCACGCTGCCGCCACCTGCAAGGGCAGCCCGTACACCGCCATCGACGCCACGGGCACCTTCAGCGGCGGACCTTCGGGAACCTTCGGGCTGAAACAGGGCCGCTACACCTACGCCGGGCAGCGCACAGCGACCGGTGCGAAGATCACCGGCAGTGGTGTGACCCTCGACTTCACCGGCTGAAGCCACAGATTCGGTGGCAACTCAGTCGATGTCGGCGGAATGTGGCGCGGCGTTCTCCACGACGAGGTCGGCGCGCTTGGCCGGGTCGCACGACGCCAGGTACAGCAGCTGGCCCTGGTAGTAGCGCGCGTTGCCCGGGTCCTGCGGGTCGGCGGACAGCTTGTGGTCGCGCTCCGACATGCGGTGGAACGACTCGTCGAACGGCACATCCAGCCACACCGACAGGTCCCAGATCTTGTTCCGCTTGCTCGAGCAGAGCTCGTCGCGATGGATGAACATGCCATCCACGATCACTACTGCTTCATCGGGGGCCACCCGCCACGGCGAATGGACTTCCGATTCGGAGTCCAGGTCATACGCGGCGGTGCGGTAGCGGCCCGATCCGTCGCGGCCAAGCGGCTCCAGCACCTCGTCGGTGAAGCGCTCGTAGTCGTAGCTGTCCTCGAAATAGCCCTTGGCTGAGGAGCGTCCCTGCGCGTAGCGCTTCGTCTGCGGGTTCAGGTAGTGGTCCATGGAAATCCGGATCACTTCGATGCCGCTCTCGCGGAGAAGGTCGGCCAGCTCGTTGGCAAAGGTCGTCTTGCCAGCGCCGTCGACGCCGTCGATGCCCACCAGCGTCCGTCCGGACCGGGCGCGAATGCGTGCTCGCAACCACTTCAGGCCACCCGGAGCGTCCAGCTTCTCCACCGGCTCAGTACCCATCTCACACCCTCAGCTCTGAAACCTGGGCGACCGATGTAACGGTGCACCCGGGCGAAACCCGAGCTTCCAGGATATGCCAAGTTGGCGAAAAAGCCCGGATCGGGGGCTACGGCCCGGTCACCGGCTGTGCGCCAGGAGCGGCGGCGGACTGCAGCCGTTGCCGCTTGGCGATCCACAGCATTGCCGCCATCACCGAAAACGTGAACACCAGTTGCACGAGCACTTCTGGCCCGGCGTCGTTGGGGCCACGGGCGAAGACCTCATCGAGCGGCACGAACGGCAGGGTTACCTCGCTGATCAGGTTGTTGAACACGTGCAGCGCGACCGCAGCTTCTAGCCCGCCCGTCCGCCAGACCAGCACCGAACAGACCACTCCGACGCTGAAGTAGTAGATGTTCAGCCAGATGTTGTCGGCGGCGTGCAGAATCATGAACACCACCGAGGTGATCACCGTGGCGACCACAAGACCCACCCGACGTGCGCCGAACCACGAGCCGATGCTGCGTGCCAGGAACCCGCGGACGCCGTACTCCTCCCCGGCTGCCTGGAAGGGTGTGGTGAGCAGAATCGCAGCGATCAGGAACGCCGAGTCCGCGTTCCAGCGCATTTCGGAGCCGCCCTCGCCCCCGATCGCGAAACTGACCGCCAGCCCCACGAGGAAGATGCCGGCCGCGACCAGCGAGAACCGCCAGAACAGCCCCCAGCGGAACCCTCCGAGGATGGATGACATCCAGCGTGGCCGCTGCCCGAACACCGCCCAAGCAGTCAGGCCGGCGATCGGGATGGCGAGGCCGAGACCGATGTTGTTCGCGGTGAACAGCGCCGGGGTCATCGGCACCTCGGTGGTGAGCTCACCCGGGTTGGTCCGGCCGGTGAACGCGTCGTAGGCGAGCGCCGCAACGGTCACGACGAGCGTGCCGACGAACCACACCGCCACGAACATCGCCAGTCCCAACAGCGGACGCCACCAGCGGAAACGGGGTGCCCGGAAGAACTCGTGGTACTCCCTGCGCACCACCGGCAGCGCTGCAGTTTTCACCGGCACGGCCGGCCAGAACACCTGATCTGGGCCAGGTTGGAAACCGGGCGGATACTGGTGCGCCGGCGGCGGATATTGCGCAGGGTAGGACGGCGGCGGGTACCACGCCCCAGTGGGCTCGGGCTGCGGTCGCGGGGGTTCTGGGACCGGCCGGTCGGTCAGACCAGGTTCGGGAACCACAGTCCGATCTCCCGCTCGGCCGACTCCGGCGAGTCGGACGCATGGACCAGGTTCTCGCGGTTCGACAGGGAGTAGTCGCCACGAATCGTGCCCGGCGCGGCGACGACGGCGTTGGTCGCGCCGTTCATCAGCCGAATCACCTCGATCGCACTCGGCCCTTCCAGCACCATCGCAACCGTCGGCCCGCTGGTGATGAACTCCCGCAGCGGCGGGTACCAGGGCTGCGCCACGTGGTCGCCGTAGTGCCGGTCGGCAAGGCCCGCGTCCACCTGTCGCAGTTCGAGCGCGACGATGCTCAGGCCCTTCGCCTCGTACCGGGCCAGGATGGTGCCGGCGAGCCCACGCCGCACGGCGTCGGGCTTCAGCAGGACAAGGCTTCGTTGCAGATCGGTCATGGCCGGAACCCTACCGTCCCCGTCCGACAGTCGTGGCTGAGCGCCCGAGCCGGCCGCGGCCTGTGGCTGGCGGGTCGAACAGCCGGGATCAGGCGGACGCTCGATGCGTCTTCTCGATCCGTCGGCCCAACACGAAGCAGACCGCCCACAGCAGGGCGAACATGCCACCGACCGCGAACATCATCTCGGTGACGAAGCCCATCCCCACCGCGACCACCTGGGTCAGCCAGCCCAGCGGATAGCCCAGCGGACGCCGCAGCAGCGCGGCCGCCAGCACCGCCAGCGCGACAGCGCCCAGACCGATGCCGAACGCGACCGGCACGCTGACCGCGTCCACCTGGACCATTCCCGCGATGGCAAGGCCGAACACGATGGCCTCGAAGGCCAGGATGCTGAGCATCACCCGACCCATCGGGTTCGTCCGATCAAGCCCCATCGGGATTGTCCTCCCGCACCAGCAGCGCTCGGGCCTCGCCGGCGGCATAGACCGACCCGGCGATCAGCACCCCGGCGCCGGCGCCAGCCTCGTCCGCCAGCCGGACGGCCTCCTCGATCGCCAGCGCCATCGAGGGCGCCACCCGGACCCGTTCCTCGCCGAACACCTCGGCGGCCAGACCGCCGAGGGCGTCCGCAGAGAGCGCGCGGGCGGTGTTGGCGATCGTCGTGGTCACCACGGTGGTCATCGCTTCGGCGAACACCGCCAACACGCCGCTGACATCCTTGTCGGCCATCATCGCCACCACGCCGATCAGGGGCGCGAAGTCGAATGCCTCGGTGATGCCGTCGATCGTCGCCCGAGCCCCATGCGAGTTGTGGCAGGTGTCCAGCACGACCGTCGGCGAGCGGCGAACGATTTCAAGCCGGGCCGGCGCGGTCACCTGTTCGAGACCCTCGGCGATCACGTCGGCTGGCAGCGGGCTGCCGACGAACGCCTCCACTGCGGCCACTGCCAGGGCGGCGTTGCGAGCCATGTGTGCGCCGAACAGCGGCAGCACCAGATCGCCCAGCGGCCCCTCGGACGTTTCCAGACGCAACACCTGCCCACCGATGGCGGGCACCCGGTCGATGAGACCGAACTCCATGCCCTCCCGCCGGACCTCGGCGCCCACGTCCGCGCAGCGAGCCAGCAGGACGCTCGCAGCTTCGGGCTGCTGGGCGGCGAGCACGGCTCGGCTGCCGGCCTTGATGATCCCGGCCTTCTCGGCCGCGATCTCTGCCAGGGTCGACCCGAGGATCGCGGTGTGGTCGAAATCGATCGGCGCCACGACGGCGACTGCGGCGTCGGTGACGTTGGTCGCGTCCCATTCACCGCCCATGCCGACCTCGACGACGGCGACGTTCACCGGAGCGTCCGCGAAAGCGGCGTAGGCGAGTGCGGTCATCACCTCGAAGAAAGTCATTGCGATGCCGTCGATCGCCTGTTCGTCCACCAGCTTCACCAGCGGCGCCACGTTCTCGACGAGTTCGTCGAAGACCTCGTCGGCGATTGGCTCGCCATCGATGGTGATGCGCTCGGTGAGGTTGACCAGGTGGGGGCTGGAGAAGCGTCCGACCCGAAGGCCGAGCGCGCGCAGCAGCGAGTCGATCATCGCCGCGGTGCTGCCCTTGCCGTTGGTGCCGGTGATCAGGATCACCGGGCAGGCATCCTGCGGCGATCCGAGCAGGTCACAAAGGGCACGGATCCGGGCCTGGCTGCGGCCGATCTTATGCTCCGGCCAGCGCGACTGGAGCTCGGCGACGATCTCAGCGTGGGTTCGGCTCATGGTGCGCTCAGCCTAGATGATCGCTGCGCCCGATCAACGGGACCGCCTGCGTATAATCCATCGGGTGACCGAAACGCCCGCCGTCGGAGCACTCCGACGACCGTGGACGGAGTGGGTCACCTTGGCCTGCCGGCTCGGCCTTGGCGGCGTGCTCCTGGTGGCCGGGCTGCTCAAAGTGGGGCACCTGGACGCGTCCGTGCAGTCGGTGCGGCTGTACCAATTGCTGCCTTGGGAAATCACCGCGTTCGTCGGTTCGGCGTTGCCGATCATCGAGATCGCGATGGGCCTGCTGCTGATCACCGGCACCTTCACCCGCATCTCCGCGATTCTGGGCGGCCTGCTCATGCTGGCATTCATCATCGGCATCGCCTCGGTGTGGGCGCGCGGCATCTCCATCGATTGTGGCTGCTTCGCCGCCGGCGGCGAGGTTGACCCGAGCGCGACCCAATATCCACTGGAGATCGCCCGCGACGTCGGCCTGCTCGCGCTCGGCACGTGGGCCGCTTGGAAGCCCAAGTCACCGTTTGCGATCGACAACTGGCTGTTCGCCCCGCTGACTGACCCGGACGCCGGTGCGTCCGATGCCGAACTCGACGACAAGGAGTCCGCCCAATGACCGAGAACAACCGCGAACGCCTGCGGAAGAGTTCGGAAGCCAAGGCCAAGCAGCAGCGGCTGAATCGCATCATCGGCGTTGGTGCGGCCATCCTCGCGGTCGTGCTGATCGGGGTCTTCGCCGTCGTACTCGTGCAGCAGGCCGGGACGGCATCCCCGTCCGCCACTTCGGTCACGCCGCCCAACGCCACGTCCGACAACAAGGCGATCGTGGTGAACCCCGGGCTCGCCAAGGAAGGCGCGCCAGTCGTGGAATTGTTCTTCGACTACCAGTGCCCGATCTGCAAGCAGTTCGAGACCCTGTACAGCGAGGCCCGCAGGTGCTCGCGGACGCGGGCGACATCGAATTGCGCAACCGCAATATGACGTTCCTGGACAACAATCTGCAGAACGACTCGTCCACCCGCTCGGGCATCGCCGCGGCATGCTCGGACGTCACCGGCAAGTACGCTGCCTTCCACGCCGAGATCTACAACCACCAGCCGGCGAACGAGGGCGATGGCTACACCGACGAGGTGCTGCGCGACACCATTCCGGCCTCGGTAGGGATCACCGGG
>JAKOQD010000041.1 GCA_029778515.1 Actinomycetes bacterium | reverse complement strand
CCGGCGGCTACCGCCTGGGCGACGGTGAAGGAGACGGTGACGTTGATGTTGACCCCGCGGCGGGTAGCGTCCTCGATGGCCTCGACGCCGGTCTTGGTCGCCGGGATCTTCACGATGATGTTCGGCGCGAGGTTCGAGAAGTACTCCGCCTGGTCGGCCAGCGCCTTGGCGCTACGGGCGAGCCGCGGGTCGGTCTGCATCGACAGCCGGCCGTTGTAGCCGTTGTACTTCTCGAAGGCCGGCTCCAGCAGCTTGGCCGCGTCCAGGGATACCTCCTCGACTACCTTCCAGCCGATCTGCGACTCGGTCGCGTCCGGCATGTCGGCGGCGAGTTCCTTGATTCGGGCGGTCCAGCGCGGCAGGTCGGCACGGATCGCGGCGAGCGCGATCACCGGGTTGCAGGTTGCGCCGACCGCGCCCCACGAGATGGCCGTGGAAAGCTCGGTATAGGTGGCCGAGTCGTTCCAGAGCACGGTCGGGCCGCGCTGAGTCATCAGGCCAAGTGGGGAGTTCGTATCAGTCATTTGGACCTCTTCTTCGAGGCACGGTGTGCCGCTACCAGTCGGTGACACCCATTCAATCCCTGCTAACAGCAGAAGTCAACACAATGTCCTGACATTCTGCCTTGGGTTGCTCGGGTGACGGCTGGCGCGGTGCCCGCGTCCGCCAACTTCGGCAACTTCGCTCCCGAACGGGACCCTTGCTCCCGATAGTTCGGGAGCGCGAGTCCCATTCGGGAGCGAAGTCGGACGGCGGGCGCCATCGAGCCTAGGCTGGGGCCGGCTCGCGGCGTCCGCTGCGATCGACGTCGACCACCAGCACTTCCAGTCCGCGGACCGGTTCGTCGAGGGCGGACGCGAGTTCGTCCGCGGTGCTGATGCGGACGCACGGTATCCCGAAGCCCCTGGTCAGAGCGACCAGGTCGAGGCCGGTGGGGGTAGCGAAGACCCGTTCGAACGAGTCGGCGAACTGTTCGCCGCCGTATTCAAGGGTCGCGAAGATGCTGCCGCCGGCGTCATCGGCCACCACGATGCGCAGTTCCGGACGCGGCTCCCCCGGTCCGATCGCCAGCGCACCGACGTCGTGGACGAAGGACAGGTCGCCGCACAGCAGCGTGGTCGGCCGTCCCGAGCCAAGCGCGACCCCGATGGCGGTGGCCAGGGTGCCGTCGATGCCGGACAGGCCGCGGTTCGCGAAGACCGGCGGGGAGTCCGGACGCACCGGCGCGAGATCAGCGTCCCGGATCGGATTGGAGTTCCCCAGGCACAACACCTGATCCGCCGGCACGGACGCGACCACCAGCGCCGCGACCTGCGGCCCGGCGAGCAGTGCCGTTGGCTCACCGTCATCCCGGCGCAACCTCAACCCACCGTCATCCCGGCGCAACCCCAACCCACCGTCATCCCGGCGCAACCCCAACCCACCGTCATCCCGGCGCAACCCCAACCCACCGTCATCCCGGCGCAGGCCGGGATCTCCCAGCGCAACCGGACGCAGCCGAGAATCGGCGTCCTGCCAGGCAGCCAGCCAATCCGGCGGGCCGGGTGCGACGCTGACCGCGCCGGCGACCACGCTCGCCCGCCAGCCCGGGTCGACGAAGTCCGGGGACGCGCTGAGTACGATCACCTCGATGTCGGCACGGGAAAGCAGTGCGGTCACCGGACGCGACAGGTTGGGCCGCCCGAAGACGATCACCCGCTCGATCTGTTCGGCCAGCGGGCCCGCGAGCAGGATTCGGCCGTGCCCGAGCGCGTTCGCACCGGTGCGCGCGTTGCTCGACGGTTCGGCCAGCAAGGGCAGGCCGGCAGCCTCGGCCAGCTCGACGGCCACGCGTCCGATTGATACCGGCGCATCGCCACAGACCACCAGGGTGCGCGGGGCCCCAGGGAGCGGATGCACCACTGCGTCCGGCTGGTCTGGGGTGAGTACCGGTCTGAACTCGGCCGGCGCCTCGACCGCATCCGAGACCAGCGGCTGACCGAGCTCGACGTTCAACTGGGCCGGGCCGGGGAACCGGGAGAGCGCGCCGGTTGCGGCCAGTACTGCACGCGCAGCCTGCGCGGGCCAGGAAACGGCCGAAGCGGCCGAGCTGACCCGGGCGCGGTAGCGGAGGAACCCATCGAAAAGTTGGCTCTGCTCGGTGGTCTGGTTGGCGCCGAAACCGACCAGCGCGGCGGGCCGGTCGGCGGATACCACCAGCAGCGGCACCCCGGAATGGTGTGCCTCCATCACCGCCGGCAGCAGGTTCCCTACTGCGGTGCCGGACGTGGTCACGATCGGGACGCAGCGTCCGGACGCCTTCGCGAGCCCGAGCGCAAGGAACCCGGCCGACCGCTCGTCCACCCGGACGTGCAGCCGCAACCGGCCCGCGCGCGCGGCCGCGTCCCCCACCAGGGCGAGCGGCGCGCTCCGCGATCCGGGGGCGAGCACCAGATCGGTCACACCTTGGGCCAGCAACTGCCCGAGCACCGCGCTGGCGCAGGCGACGGAGTCGGTCATCGGCCCTCCCCTGGTTCGATCAGTTCCGCAGCCATTGGGCCGAGCCGGGCCAGCCAGCGGGCCGTCGCTTCCGGCCCGGCTCGCCAGTCGTCGGCACGAACGTCCTGTGCCCCCCCGACCACCGGTTGCGAACCGAGATCCCGGCCAACGCCCAGATGACGATCAGCGGTGGCTGAAAGGGCCGCGCCGGGACCACGATCAGCGGTGGTTGGGGCCGCGCAGGGATGACGATCGGGCGAGACCGTCCGCACGGGAATCGCGCCATCGACGGCGACCAGTGGGCGGTCGGTGACATCCATGGTGAACATCGTGGCGGTGTTCAGTCCGCACGCGTAGGGCAACTCCGGCAGTGCGGCGGCCAGCGCAACGCCGGCGGCGAGCCCCACCGAGCTTTCCAGCGCCGACGAGACCACCACCGGTAGGCCCAACCGCTCAGCGAGTTCCAGGCACGCGCGGACGCCGCCCAGCGGCTGCACCTTCAACACCGCGATGTCTGCGGCTTCGAGTGCGACCACCCGCTCCGGGTCGCCGCTGCGGCGGATGCTCTCGTCCGCCGCGATCGGCACCTGGAAGCCGCGCCGGGCCAGCAGCCGGCGCAACTCGGCCAGTTCGTCGACCGTGGCACAGGGCTGTTCGGCGTACTCGAGCCCGAACTGGGCCAACTCCGCCAATCGGCTGAGCGCGGTGTCCACGTCCCAAGCGCCGTTGGCATCGATCCGCAGTCGCCCGGACGGGCCAAGGGCATCCCGCACGGCCTCCAGCCGCGAGGCGTCCTCGGTGCCGGACTGGCCGGGCTCGGCCACTTTCACCTTCGCCGTGCCGCAACCCGATCCGGCGACGATCGCGTAGGCCGTCTCGGGGTCGACCGCAGGAACGGTCGCGTTCACCGGCACCCGGTCGCGCACCGGCTCGGGGAAACCGAGGTTCGCCGCTTCAAGCGTGGCCCGCCACCAGTTGTCGATCTCCGGACGCTCGTACTCGGCGAACGGGCTCCACTCCCCCCACCCGGCCGGGCCGTGCACCAGTAGGCCCTCGCGGACGGTAAGGCCGCGGAACCGGTTGCGCATCGGGAGCGCGAACGCCACCGCGGAGTTGCGTCCCATCGGTCAGCGCGCGATCAGGAGGCCGACGAAGAGCCCAGCGGCGCAGGCGAGCTCGGCCAGCCCCGTCCGCTTCAGCACGTGGATCAGGCCGTAGCCGCTCACCCCACGGACGACCTCCAGCATCGGGCCGGCCAGGAGCAGCAGCATCAGCCAGCCCAGCAGCGCCCACCACGAACTGGTCGCGGCCACGCCAAACACGCCGACCGCAGCCAGCGCGACCAGCCCGACGAAGAACCAGCGGGTGCCGCTGTCGCCGAGACGAGTCGCGAGCGTCCGCTTGCCGACCGCACGGTCGCCGTCCAGATCGCGCAGGTTGTTTGCCACAAGGATCGCGCAGGCCAGCGCACCGATCGCCACCGCCGTCCACCAAGCCGAGGCGGAGACCGTCCCGACCTGGATGTAGACGGTGCCGGAGACCGCCACCAGGCCGAAGAAGACGAAGACGAACAGTTCGCCGAGACCGAGGTAGCCGTAGGGCTTGCGGCCGCCGGTGTAGAACCAGGCTGCCAGGATCGCCGCTGCACCCAGACCCAGCAGCCACCAGTGGCCGGTGATCACCACGACGGTCAGGCCGGCCACGGCCGCGACGCCGAAGCACGCGAAGGCCGCCAGCTTCACGTGCGCAGGCTTGGCCGCACCGGAACCGACCAGGCGCATCGGGCCGACCCGCACCGCGTCCGTACCGCGGATGCCGTCGGAGTAGTCGTTGGCGTAGTTGACCCCGACCTGCAGCGCCAGCGCGACGACCAGTGCGAGCGTCGCCAGCAGCGGGTCGAACCCACCCTCGAACCAGGCCACCGCGCTACCCGCGAGCACTGGCGCGAGCGCCGCGGGCAGGGTGCGGGGGCGGGCGCCCTCGACCCATTCAGCCAACGTCGCCATCTTCACCCAACTCCCGCCAGGACAGCTGGAGTGCCGTCCGATCGATCTTGCCTATGGATGTGTACGCCAAGTGCTCGACTCGCCGCAATTCCTTTGGCGCCGCCGCCTTGCCCAGCCGCGGCTCCAGGATGGCTTGGACGCGGCCAAGGTCGAGGTCGGCACGGCTGAGTGCGACGACCTTCGCGCCCCACCGAGCGTCCGGGATGGCCAGGACCGCCAGCGTTCCGGTGCCGAACTCGGCGTCGCAGGCGTGCTGGACTGCGGCGAGGTCGACGTTCTCCCCGCCCGAGATGACCACGTCATCTGCGCGGCCGAGCACGCGGAGGCGTCCGTCCGCCCAGATGCCCCGATCGCTGGTGCGCACCAGGTCGCCGCTGAGCACCGTCCGGGTGAGCTCGGGACGGCCGCGGTAGCCGAGAAAGGCCATCGGGCCGCCGAGGCTGATCCGTTCGCCTTCGAGTTCGACCCGGACGCCGTCCAGCGGGACGCCGTCATACACGCAGCCGCCGCAGGTCTCGCTCATGCCGTAGGTGGCCACTAGTTTCACGCCGGCGTCGTTGGCGCGTTCGCGCAGGCCGGACGGAAGCGCGCTGCCGCCGAGCAGAACGGCGGCGAAGGCCCCCAGCTTGGCGACTGTTTCGGCTTCGTGGAGTGCCCGGTCGAGCTGGGCGGCGACCAGGGAGATGTAGGTACGGGTTCGCGGTGTTTCCAGGTCGGCGAGGTCCGGACGGGCGAAGTGCACCGCCGTCCCGGCCCGGACCGCGCGAACCACGGTCATCAACCCGGCGACGTGGCGGGTGGGTAACGCGCAGACCCAATCCCCGGCGCCGCCGAGCCGGGCGTGGGTGGCGTCCGCGGAGAAGCGCAGCGCGGACCGGGACAGCACCACCGCCTTGGGTGCTCCGGTCGCGCCCGAGGTGGTGACGACCGCGCCGGCGTCCGGTTCGGTGACCGGCTCGTCGATCTGGAGGGCGGGTAGTTGCCGCGCCTCGGGAAGCGGTGCCAACGGCGGTCCACCGGCCAACGCATCGGCCAACGCGCCGACGACGTCCGCGCCTTCGACCACCCGCAGTTGCACGCCTCAACCATAGGACCAACGACGCGCACGCTGGCTGAGCCCCAAACACAAGCTGAGTTTTACCTGAGAGGGTCTCTTATGAAAGACTCCGCGCGTGAACATCCGACGGCTGCGCAACGGAGTGGCCGCGCTGTCGGCAGTGATCGGGCTGCTGCCCGCGTTCACCGCGAGCCAGGCTCTGGCGGTTCCCTCCGCTGATTCCGCCGGCTCCGCCAATCCGCCAGCCGCCACCCGCACGACGACCTTGAAGCCGGCCGAGTTGGCGATCTATCGCGAGGCCCTGCTGAACAAGCAGTCGACTGCGATCGCCGTCCAGAACGCGACGATCGAGGCGATCCACGCCCAGACGGTGGCCGAACTCGGCTACGAACCCGCCACCACCGACCCGCGCGAGATCGCCCGGCAGATCATGCTGAACAAGTACGAGTGGGGCGAAGACCAGTTCGCCTGCTACGACAGCATCATCATGCGCGAGAGCCGCTGGATCGTGACCGCGGACAACCCGTATTCCAGTGCCTACGGCATTCCGCAGGCACTGCCCGGCAAGCGCATGGCCGAGTTCGGCGACGACTGGCGGACGAATCCCGCCACGCAGATCCGGTGGGGCCTCAATTACGTCGACGAGCGCTACGGCACCCCCTGCCAGGCCTGGTCCTTCAAGCGCGGCCACGGCTGGTACTGATAGCTCCACCCAAGCGCAGGTGAGGCCGAAGCTCAGGCGTCCCAGTTCACCAAGCCGTCGGTGTCGTGCTCTCCATCTGGCCAGACCGCGCGGACGATGCCGGCTGCGGCCAGAGCCTTGCGGCAACCGGGGCACGGCGGGTCGGTGATGTAGGCGGTCGCACCCTTGGTATCGCGGGTGGCGAAGAGCAGCGCGTTCACCTCGGCGTGGATGGCGATGCAGAAACCCGGCGTCCCCGGACGGTCGTAGTCGCCCAGCCCGGGAACCTGGTCGTAGTCGAGCTGACCGCGCGGGCAGGCCCCCTCAAGGCAATCCGGACGCCCGGGCGCAGCACCGTTGTAGCCGGTGGCGATGATCCGGCGATCGTGCACCAGCACCGCCCCCACCCGACGGCGCGTGCACTTCGCGCGTGCGGCCACCGCGCTGGCGATACCGAGGAAGTACTCGTCCCACCCGGGCACGTAGTGCTCGTTCATCGGTTCTCCTGTCTGCGGCGGCCACGATGCGCCAGCAGGCTACCGGGTGAGCTGGCAGCCCGCTGATTACTTGGGCAAATACTCGTTGCTCATCGCGGCAGCGGCGTCCGCATCGCCGGTCAACAAGCCGTGATCGGTCATGAAAGCGGCCATCGCCGTCCATTGGTCGGGATCCAACTTCCCGGAGACCTCACCGGACGCGTCCACCCAGAGCTTCGCGGTTGCGACCAATGTGGCCTTCGCCGCCGCCTGGGCAGCGGACGCCGACAGGCCGGGCACGAACTTCGCTGACGCCGCCAGCGCGTGGTCCGGATCGGTCACCGCGGTCTTGACCCCGCCCAGCATCGCGGTTGCCACCCGACGAACCACGTCCGGATTGGCTTTCGCGTACTCGGAGGTGGTGATCAGACAGATGCTGACCAGAGGCACCTGCCCGTCCGCGATCGCAAGGCTGCGCGTCGCCAGCCCGCCGAGCGCGAACTGCACCGCTTCGTTGTTGCTGAAGCCGACGATCGCGTCCACCTTGCCCTGGGACAGTGCGGCCTGCTGGGTGTAGCCGATCTCCTTGATCTCCACGTCGGCCTCGGTCAGCCCGGCGGTCCGCAGCGCCACCAGCAGCGCGAACCAGTTCTCGCCGTACTTGCCCGGGATGCCGATCGAATGCCCCTTCAAGTCGGCCAGCGAGCCGATCGCGGATGCCTCGGGGACGATCACCACCGCCGGGTACTCGTGGAAGTACGCCCCCACAGCGATCAGGTCCAGCCCCTGCGCCCTTGCCTGAAGCATCTCGTCGCCACCTGCGATCACGAACTGCTCCTGACCAGCTGCGATGGCGGTGAACAACCCCTCGGACGCCCCGTGGTGCCGCAGGGTCGGAGCCAGCCCGGCCCGCGCGAAATCACCGTCCGCATCCGCCAGGTAGAACGGGCTGAACTGCACGTTCGGGATGTAGGTGAGCCCGATGGTCGGGGTCGCGGTCGCCACCGCGGTGGCCGAAACCGAGCTCTGCTGAGTGGCTGGCGCACAGGCGCTCAGCGCCAATAGCGCGACCAGACCGGCAAGGATTCTTCTGGGCATGGACCTCAGGCTCTCTGCAGGGAGTTGACGATGCGGGAGCGGCGCTCCCACAGCAGGATCAGGGCGTAGGCGCTGGACGCGAAGCCGCAGAGCACGATGATCGTGGCGAACATGCCGGCGGTATCGACCGACCCCCGCTGGATGGTGAGTACCTGGCCGAGCCCGCTGCCGCCCATCACCATCTCGCCGACGATCGCGCCGGTGACCGCAAGGGTCACTCCATTGCGCAGCCCGCCAAGGATGCTTGGCAACGCCATCGGTAGTTCAACGAAGTACAGCAGCGCGAGACTGGAGGCGCCGTCGATCCGGCCGGCGTCGACCACGTCGGCGTCCACATGCTTCAGACCGATGACCGCGGCGATCAGGATCGGGAAGAACACGATCAGCGCGCAGAGCACCACGATCGAGAACAGACCGTAGTCGAGCCAGAGCACCAGGAGCGGCGCGAGCGCGATCGCGGGGATGGCCTGGGTGGCACCAAGGAAAGGATGGACGGCCGCCGCGGCCCAGCGCGACCGGTGGATGCCGATCGCCGTCGGCAGGGCCACCGCAGCCCCGAGCAGCGCACCACCGACAGCCTCGGCGAGCGTGACCAGCAGGTAGCCCCAGTACCGCGGATCGGTCAGGTCGGTGACCAATCGGGCGGCCACCGCACCGGGAGTGGGCAGCAGCACGGAGCCACCGCCTGCGGTCAGCTTCCAGCCGATGAGCAGCAGTGCGCCCAGCCCGATCGGGGCTAGCACCTCGCGTTTCATCCGACCTCCGCACGCAGTTCAGGTGCTGCGGGGCGGTTTTCGGGATGCGCGGACGGTCCGCGCCGACGACCCTGAATAGGGTCGCGTCGCGACACGCGTGCTGCCTCCCATCCGGACTTTCACCGTCGGCCCTGGAATTCCACCAGATCAACCGATTCCGCTGGGCGGAACCGGGTCGCGGACTATCACCGCCGGTTCGGAATTACACCGACCCCGGAGCACGTTTGCCCTCATTCTAGTACGTGCGCGCAGATTCCCGGCACGCCGCCATAGTCGAGTGGGCCATCGACGTAGGACACTGTGCCCTGTGCCGGTCAGCAGGCCGGCTAGTCCAGAGAGGACCCCGATGCGCATCGCCGTTCCCAGCGAAGTCAAGAACCACGAGTACCGGGTGGCGATCACCCCGGTGGGGGTGGCCGAGTTGACCGCCCACGGTCACGAAGTCTTCGTCCAGCAGGGAGCGGGGCTCGGTTCGTCCATCACCGACGCGGAGTATGTGGCCCAGGGCGCGAAGATCCTGCCGGATGCAGCCACTACCTGGGCCGCCGGCGAGATGGTACTGAAGGTCAAGGAGCCGATCGAGAGCGAGTACTACTTCCTGCGTGACGACCTGCTGCTGTTCACCTACCTGCACCTGGCTGCCGACCGTCCGGGCACGGACGCGCTGCTTGACGCCGGCACCACCGCGATCGCCTACGAGACGGTGCAGTTGCCGAGCGGGCTGTTGCCGCTGCTCTACCCGATGTCGGAGGTGGCCGGCTGCCTCGCGCCCCAGGTCGGCGCGCACGCCATGATGAAGGCCCAGGGCGGACGCGGGGTGCTGATGGGCTGCGTCGGCGGCGTGGCCAACGCCAAGGTGGTGGTGCTCGGGGGTGGCACGGCCGGCCAGAACGCTGCCAATGTTGCACTCGGGATGGGCGCGGACGTGACCATCCTCGATACCGATCTGGACAAGCTGCGCACCACCTTCTGGCGCTACGACAACCGGGTGCACCAGATTGTGTCGTCCCGGCTCAGCATCCGCGAACAAGTGCGGGCCGCCGACATGGTGATCGGCACAGTGCTGATCCCGGGCGCAAAGGCGCCGAAACTGGTCACCAACGAACTCGTCGCACAGATGAAGCCCGGCTCGGTGCTGGTGGACGTGGCCATCGACCAGGGCGGCTGCTTCGAGGATTCCCGTCCGACCACCCACGCCGACCCGACGTTCATGGTGCACGACTCGGTGTTCTACTG
>JAKOQD010000040.1 GCA_029778515.1 Actinomycetes bacterium | reverse complement strand
GCGGTCATCGACCGGGTGGACAACCGGGCCTACGTCCCGCTGAAGCACCTCAGCCCCGACCAGGGCCGTTTCCACGTCTTCGATTCCCTGCTCAGCGAGTACGCGGGGATGGGCTTCGAATACGGCTACTCGGTGGCCGCCCCGGACGCCCTGGTGCTCTGGGAGGGCCAGTTCGGCGACTTCGCCAACGGCGCCCAGACCATCGCCGACGAGTTCATCTCCTCCGGCAACGCCAAGTGGACGCAGAAGTCCGGGGTGGTGCTGCTGCTCCCCCACGGCTACGAGGGCCAGGGTCCCGACCATTCGTCCGCCCGGATCGAGCGCTGGCTCACCCTGTGCTCGGAGGGGGCGCTTGCGGTGTGCCAACCGTCCACGCCGGCCAGCTACTTCCACCTGCTGCGCACCCACGCCTACGTGAACTGGCACCGGCCCGTGGTCGTCGCCACGCCGAAGTCGATGCTGCGCTCGAAGGCCTCGATGTCGCCGGTGGAGGAGTTCACCCAGGGAAGGTGGCAACCTGCCCAGGGCGATCCGACGATCACCGACCCGAGTGCGGTGCGGCGCATCCTGCTGTGCTCGGGCAAGATCCGCTGGGAGCTCACGGCAGCGCGCGCCGAAGCCGGGTTGGACGGCCAGATCGCGATCCTGCCGTTGGAGCGTCTCTACCCGCTGCCGACCAAGGAACTGGCCGCTGAGCTGGCCAAGTACCCGCAGGTCACCGACATCCGCTGGGTGCAGGACGAGCCGGAGAACCAGGGCGCCTGGTGGTTCCTGCAGCTGTACCTGGCCGACGCCGTCCGCACGATTCTGCCGGACTACGAGCTGCGCATGACCGGGATCACCCGGGCCGCGGCGTCCGCCCCCTCGGTCGGATCGGTGAAGGTGCACCAGGCTCAGGAAGCGGACCTGCTCGCCCGCGCCATGGCGGACTGATGTACTTCACCGACCGCGGTATCGAGGAGCTCGCCGCCCGCAGGGGCGATGAGGAAGTGACGTTGGCCTGGCTCGCCGAGCAGCTGAGCACTTTCGTCGACCTATGGCCCGAGCATGAGAACGCGGTCGAGCGGCTGGCCACCTGGCTGGCAAGACTCGACGACGAGGAGGATTAGCGTGTTGACCCAGGCTGCAGTGGAGGCCTTCGAGGAGCTCACCGGATCGGCACCGGCCGGTGTATGGGCCGCGCCCGGGCGGATCAACCTGATCGGCGAACACACCGACTACAACGACGGCTTCGTGCTCCCTTTCGCGCTCCCGCAGGCAGCCTACGTGGCCGCTTCGCGGCGGGAGGACGGCCGCTGGCGCTTCCGCTCGGTCGATCTGGACGACACGGTGGAGATCGACGCGGACGGGCTGGTTCCGGGGACTGACGGGTGGCATTCCTACCTCGCCGGGGTGATCTGGGCGCTGCGGCAGGCGGGCCACGAGGTTGGGGGTGCCGACCTGGTGCTCACCTCGGACGTGCCGCTCGGGGCTGGACTGTCCTCCTCGGCCGCGATCGAATGCGCCGCACTAGCCGCGCTGGCCGACCTTTACGACCTGACCATCGAGCCGATGGACCGGGCGAAGCTCGCCCGGGTCGCAGAGAACGCGTACGTGGGTGCACCCACCGGGCTGATGGACCAGGCCGCGTCCACGTTGTGCGTCGCCGATCACGCTTTGTTCCTTGATTGCCGCAGCTTCGACACCCGGCAGGTACCGCTGGCAGTCACCCAGGCAGGGCTCGAGATCCTTGTGATCGACACCCGCACCCGGCACAGCCACGTGAGCGGTGAGTACGCCGACCGGCGCGCCAGTTGCGAGGAGGCCTGCCGGCTGCTCGGCGTGGCGGCCCTGCGCGACGTCACCGACCTGGACGCCGCCCTGGCGGTGCTGCCGGAGGAGATCGGCCGCAGGGTGCGGCACGTCGTGACCGAGGATCGCCGCGTGCAGGACTCGGTGGCGGCACTGGATGCGGACAATCACGCCCAGCTTGGCGCGCTGATGACGGCGTCCCACGATTCGATGCGCGACGACTACGAGATCACCGAGCCCAGCGTCGACCTCGCGGTCGCAACCGCGCTCGCGTCCGGTGCTCTCGGGGCCCGGATGACCGGCGGCGGCTTCGGTGGCTGCGTGCTGGCCCTGGTGGCCGCCGAGCAGGCGGAGGCGGTCGGCGCGGCGGTGACGTCGGCTTTCGCCGGGGCGGGACACGCCGAGCCGGTCACTTTCCTGGCTCGTCCGTCCGCTGGAGCCCGGCGCGTCCGCTGAGGTGCAACGCCCGGCTGGTGGACGGTAGCGCGGCCGCGACCACGGTGGCGGCCGCCACCAGCACCACCAGCCACGCCCAAGGCGCACCTGGGGTGAAACTGGCCGCAGCGATCAGGTTCAGCAGGGCGGTCGCGATCACCGGTCCCCTGCCGAACAGGCTGCCCCGCCAGAGCGCCCAGGTGGCCGCGAGGATCAGCAATCCGTAGACCACGAGGGCGATACCCACCGCCCCGCTGAACTCGCCGTGCCCGGCCGCCAGCGAGGCGATCGCTAGCGCGAGAATGGCCAGCCCGACCAGACCGGAACCGGCCACCGCGACCAGCAGCCCGGCCGGACGCTCCAGTGTTGCTCTAGACACGCCGGCCAGCCTAGCGGGGGTGCGCACGCCCGAACCGAGCGTGCACGCAGTGATAGCGCACCACACAACATGTGCAAATTGCGGCCAAGACCTTGTGCTGACCGGCTAGAGTTGCCACTCTGGACGCTGGGCGTTGAGTGATATTCGCGCCCGGTGACGTGTGCTCAGGCCACGTCACAACCCTCGAACAGGAGTGTTACTTCATGGATTGGCGCCATCAGGCTGCCTGCTTGACCGAAGATCCGGAGTTGTTCTTTCCGGTCGGCAACACGGGACCAGCGTTGATGCAGATAGCGGAGGCCAAGAAGGTCTGCCGCCGCTGCGACGTACGCGAGGCTTGCCTGCAGTGGGCTCTCGATGCCGGTCAGGACCATGGAGTG
>JAKOQD010000261.1 GCA_029778515.1 Actinomycetes bacterium | reverse complement strand
CGGCCGCCGGATCGTGCTGGCGACCAACGTCGCCGAGACCTCGCTGACGGTGCCTGGCATCCGGTTCGTGGTCGACCCCGGCTTCGCGCGGATCTCGCGCTATTCCGCGCGCACCAAAGTGCAGCGGCTACCGATCGAGCCGATCTCCCAGGCTTCGGCCAACCAGCGGGCCGGCCGCTGCGGTCGGCTTGGTCCGGGCGTCTGCATCCGGTTGTACAGCGAAGAGGACTACGCGGCCCGGCCAGAGTTCACCGAGCCGGAGATCCTGCGCACCAACCTCGCGTCCGTCATCCTGCAGATGGCTGAAGCCGGGCTGGGGGAGATCACCAACTTCCCGTTCGTTGAACCGCCGGACGCGACCCAGGTGCGCGACGGACTGCGCCTGCTGACCGAGCTCGGCGCCATCTCCGGAATGGGCAAGGGAACGGTCAACCTCACCCCGACTGGCCGTCAGTTGGCCCGACTGCCTGTCGATCCGCGGCTTGGCCGGATGCTGGTGGAGGCGTCCCGGCTCGGTTGCCTTCGGGAAGTGCTGCCGATCGTCGCCGGCATCGCGATCCCGGACGTCCGCGAGCGTCCGAGCGAGGAGACCGCCGCCGCCGATCTGGCCCATCGCCGGTTCTGGGTTCCGATGGACGGTGGCGGCGCCGCTGAGCAGGCTCAGGAGCCAACCCCGGACGGTTCCGACATCGCGGCCCTGCTGCGGCTCTGGCAGTACCTTCGCCAGCAGCGCCGGGAGCTTTCCGGCAACGCCTTCCGCCGGATGTGTCGCAGCGAGTACCTCAACTTTCTCCGGGTGCGGGAATGGCAGGACCTGCACACCCAGCTACGCGAGGCATGCCGCGAACTCGGGCTCAGCCGCAACGATGCGACCGCCGATCTGGCGTCCGTCCACACTGCGGTGCTTTCCGGCCTGCTCTCGCACGTCGGCCTGATCGATGCGGCCAGCACGGCCAAGCCGGAACGTGGGAGGCGTCGCGGTCCGGCGGAGTACCTCGGCGCGCGCGGCGCCCGGTTCGCGATCAACCCTGGCTCCAGCGCTGCGCGTACCAATCCGCCATTGGTGATGGCCGTTGAGCTGGTGGAGACTTCCAGGCTGTGGGCGCGGACCGTCGCCCCGATCGACGCGGACTGGGTGGAGGCCGTGGGCGGGCATCTGCTCAAGCGGAACTACTCCGAGCCCCACTGGTCGGCCAAGGGCGGACAGTGCGTGGCCTACGAGCGGGTAACGCTGCTCGGCGTCCCGATCATCGCCCAGCGCCTGGTCAGCTACGCCCGGATCGACCCGGTGGTGGCGCGCGAGGTCTTCATTCAGTCCGCTTTGGTCGAGGGCCAGTGGCGCACCCGGCACCACTTCTGGGCGCGCAATCAGGCAGTGCGCGCCGAAGCCGAAGACCTGGCCGATCGCAACCGGCGCCGCGACCTGCTAGTCGACGACGCTTCGATCGCTGCGTTCTACGCCGCCAGGATCCCTGCCGAGATTGTCACTGTGGCGCACTTCGACCGCTGGTGGCGCGACGCGCGGCGCAAGGATGAGCACCTTCTCGACCTCACCGTCGCCGACCTGCTGGCCCCGGACGCCGAACTCGACACCACCTCCTTCCCCGACCACTGGCCGGTGGCGGCCGAGGAACTAGCCGTCGACTACGCCTTCGACCCCGGGAGCGGGCATGACGGCGTCACCGTCACCATCCCGCTCGCGGTACTGCCGAAGCTCAACCCGGCGGCCTTCACCTGGCAGGTGCCCGGGCTGCGGACGCAGGTGGCCGCCGAACTCGTCCGCGGCCTGCCGAAAGCACTGCGCACCCAACTGGTGCCCGCACCGGACACGGCTGCCCGAGCGCTGGACTGGCTGGCAGACCACCCCGGCGGAGAAGACGAGCCGATCTGGATCGCGCTGGCTCGCGGCATCCTGGCCCTCACCGGCGTTCAGGTACCGCCGGACGCGTGGCGTCCGGAAGCGGTTCCCGAGCACCTGCTGGTGCGGTTCCGGATCACCGGTGCCGGTCGCGAACCGGAGATCGGACGAGACCTCGCTGCCCTCGCCGAACGGCTCGCACCGAAGGTGAGCCGCAAACTCAATGCGTCCGCTGCGCACCTCACCCATCCGGGGGCCACCAGCTGGCAGTTCGGCAGCATTCCGCAGCGACTGGGCGATGAGCTGACCGGCTACCCTGCGCTGGTCGACCGGGTGCAGCAGGTGGGCGTCCAGGTGTTCGCAGATGAGGCGGACGCGCGCCGCGCCCACCGCGCCGGCCTGCGCCGGCTGATCTCCCTTGCCACGGTCGACCCGACCCGCTGGGTGGTCTCGCGGATGAGCAACCCCACCAAGCTCGCGCTGGCCACTTCGCCCTATCCGGACGTGCCCGCGCTGCTCGCCGACGCCAGGTTGCGCGCCATCGGTGACCTGATGGACGCGGTCGGCGGGCTGGACCAGGTGCGCGACGAGGCTGCGTTCAACCGACTGGCGGACGCGGTCCGTGCCCAGGCGGCCGCCACGATGCAGCAGGTCGTGCAGGCCACCGGCGAGATCCTTGTGGCGGCGGGGGAGATTCGCCAGCAGTTGCCGACCGCGACCGACCGCACGCGGCAGGACGTCGCCGAGCAGCTCAACGGTCTGGTGTTCGCTGGCTTCGTCGCGGCGATCCCGCCGAAATGGTGGCACCGCCTGCCCACCTATCTGGCCGCGGTCGGGCGCCGATTGGTCGCGGCAGCCAGCAATCCGCGGCACGAGGCCGAGGGCCTCGCGACGATCACGGAGCTGGAAGAGGAGTACGCGCTACTCTGCGCGGGATTCCCGTCCGGGCCGTTGCCCGAGCCGGTGGCTGAGGTGGGTTGGTTGTTGGAGGAACTACGGGTGAGCCTGTTCGCGCAAGCGCTGCGAACATCAGTCCCGGTCTCGCCCAAGCGGCTGCGGACGGCGATGGCCGCAGCCGCTCGGTGAGGATCAGACGCTTGCGAAGTGGGTGCGGATGGTCTCGCCCTCGGTCATCGCGATACGAAACCAGTGGCGCTTGTCCACCTTCCGCCGCACCATCGGCGTGGGTTCGATCTGGCGCGCGAGTTCGAGGTCCTCGATCAGGCGCTCGCGGTCGCGGTCGGTCACTGCATAGCTCAACATGGCTCAAGGTTCTCGCACTCGTTCATTCGGGACAAGCTGAATATTCCGAACAATCATGCGGTGATGCCGTATGATTCTGCCGTGCTCGATCTCAATCGACTCCGGATTCTTCGCTCGGTGGTCGCCAGCGGCTCGGTCAACGACACCGCCCGCCGGCTCGGCCTCACCCCGTCGACGGTCAGCCAGCACATCCACACCCTCGAACGCGAGGTCGGGTTCACCCTGGTGGAGCGGGTCGGTCGGGGCATCCAGCCCACGCCGGCCGCCATCGAACTGGCGCTGACCAGCCAGGATGCACTGGCCGCGATGACCAAGGTGGACGCCAAAGCGCGGGAGTTGCGGCAGGGTGCCACGGCCAAGCTGACCATGCGAACCTTCGCATCGGCGGCCTACACCTGGATGCCGACGGTCGCCCGGACGCTGCGCCAGGAATTCCCCGGGCTCACGCTCGAGCTGTCGATCAACGAAACCGACAGCCCGGAGTTGGCCGGTCAGGCGGACGTCGAAGTACACACTGAGCTGCCCTACGAGGAGCCGAGGGTCCCGCCGGGCTATCGCCGCATCGAACTGGGCACCGATGACCTGCTGGTGGCCATGCCGCCGGACCACCCGCTGGCCGAGGCCGGGACGATGGATCTAGCCGAGTTCAGCACCGATGACTGGGTGCACTACGACTTCCGCGACGACATCGCGACCAGTCTGGCCAGCCATGCCTGCGCCGGTGCCGGCTTCACGCCGCGCTATGTGGTGCGTGCGCAGGACCACGTCACCGGGCTCGCCTTCGTCGCGGCCGGGGTCGGGATCGCGCTGGTGCCGCAACTGGCCGTCGGCTGGTCGGGCTTCGAGATCGCGTACGTTCGGCCGACCAACCCGACGCCGTACCGGCGAATCGTGGCG
>JAKOQD010000260.1 GCA_029778515.1 Actinomycetes bacterium | reverse complement strand
GATGCTGGACGCCGCCAAGGCAGGCAAGTACGCCTACCCGGCGATCAACATCACGTCCTCGCAGACCCTGAACGCCGCGCTCGCCGGTTTCGCGGAAGCCGGCTCGGACGGCATCATCCAGGTCAGCACCGGTGGCGCGGAATACGCGTCCGGCCCGACAATCAAGGACCGGGTCGCCGGTGCGGTCGCGCTCGCCGAGTACGCCCACGTCGTGGCCAAGAACTACCCGATCAACATCGTGGTGCACACCGACCACGCCCAGAAGGACAAAATCGAGACCTGGGTCAAGCCGCTGATCGCCATCTCGCAGGAGCGCGTCGACCGCGGCCTCGAGCCGCTGTTCCAGTCGCACATGTGGGACGGCTCGGCCATCCCGATGGAGGAGAACCTGCAGCTCGCCGACGAACTCCTCGCCCTCACCTCGAAGGCCCGCCAGATCCTGGAGATCGAGGTCGGCGTCGTCGGTGGCGAAGAGGACGGCGTCGCCGCTGAGATCAACGAGAAGCTCTACACCACCGTCGAGGACGGCCTGCGCGCCATCGAGGTGCTCGGCCTGGGCGAGAAGGGCCGCTACATGACCGCCCTCACCTTCGGCAACGTGCACGGCGTGTACAAGCCGGGTGCGGTGAAGCTGCGTCCCGAGGTGCTCAAGGAGATCCAGGACGCCGTCGGCGCCAAGTACGGTCGGGAGAAGCCGTTCGACCTGGTCTTCCACGGCGGCTCGGGCTCCTCCCCGCAGGAAATCTCGGACGCGGTCGACTTCGGCGTCGTGAAGATGAACATCGACACCGACACCCAGTACGCCTTCACCCGTCCCGTCGTCGACTGGATGCTGAAGAACTACGAGGGCGTCCTGAAGATCGACGGCGAGGTCGGCAACAAGAAGCAGTACGACCCCCGCGCCTGGGGCAAGACCGCTGAGGCCGGCCTGTCCGCCCGCGTGGTCGAGGCCTGCCAGTACCTGCG
The DNA here is from genome assembly GCA_029778515.1 of Actinomycetes bacterium. The sequence continues at coordinate 3,603 of JAKOQD010000260.1, read as the reverse complement.
CAGCGTCGGCAAGACCATCGGCTGATTCCAGTCAGATTGGCGGGCCGGTCCTTCGGGGCCGGCCCGCTTTGCGTTCTGTGGAGAACGGATTTGCGCGGCAGTCCGGCCTTGAGAGTCCTGCCTGCGCGTACGAGCCTTCTGCCGGCTGAATCCGCTCACCGGCAGGCCAGGGCCAGTACCGCGCGAACCACTGTGATCACGTAAGCGGGGTCATCAAGCTGCTCCCAGGTGAACCTGATCACTCGGAAGTCAGCCACGGTGAAGGCGTTCTGGCGTTGTCGGTCGAGTAGGAACTGGCGAGTGAGCAGGTGGGTCTCGCGGCCGTCGACCTCGATGATCACCCGCCGTTTGAGGAACCGGATGTCAGGATCGAAGACCTGGCTCCCGATTCGGATCGGCCGGTTGGCCACCCAGCCGGTGATGCCGGTCTCCCGGAGTATCCGGTGCAGTCGGAGCTCGGCATACGACCAGGGGTTGTCGGCGCAAGCTGCGATCACTCGAGTTCGCTGTTCATGACCAACGGTCGCTGCGAGCGTTCGGGTCGCTTGCCGCAGCTCGTCAGGTGTGGCCAGCTTCAGTCGCAGGACTTCGGTAGCTGCCCGACCGTCGTCGAATGCCGCGAGTTCGGCGGCGACATAGGCCGCGCTTGCCGTGCGCAGGCCCTTGGCGGATCGAATGAATTCGCGCGGTATTTGCCGCCGGGTGATGTGCACCCGAGATCTGGAGCGCAGGGTGGGGTGCGCGAGTCGGACCAGCGGTGTTTCGATTCCGGGCAACCAGATGCCGGCCGCGGTTCGCTCATGCAACACGCCCAGGGGAGCGGACCAGAGTGACACCGCACGAAGCCGGGTCACGCCGTGGTACTGCCCGGGCGCCACGAACACGCCTGGCAGCGGATTGTCGAGGTCGCCGTGGAGGTGCAGGCGCCGCAACGTTGAGCCTAGGTTCGGATGCTGTTTGGTCGCGATTGCGCCGTTCTCGGCGAGGATGTAGGCGATTTCTGGGTGCATGCCCACACCTTCGGCAAGTGAGTGAGATCCGCGTCAGTGATCCACAGGGGTGGGGGCGAACGGATTTGCCCTGTGGATAGGCCAGGTTGGCCGGAATCTGGCAATCCAGCTATCTGCAGCGCGGATACGTTCGCAAGTGCCGCGGGAACAGCCCCGAATTCGGCGGCCTTCCGTGCCTCCCCGCCGAAGCCGGTAAAGTATGGCCGCAAGAGCCCGCCGGCATTGCCGCGGGCTTTCTGAGACGAAGAGGGGCAGTCATGCCGGGAATCGTGGTCGTCGGCGCGCAATGGGGCGACGAAGGCAAGGGCAAGGCAACCGATCAGCTGGGCGACCGCGTCGACTACACGGTGCGCTACTCCGGCGGCAACAACGCCGGCCACACCCTCGTGGTAAACGGTGAGAAGTACGCCCTCCACCTGCTGCCCTCAGGAATCCTCAGTCCGACCAGTGTCCCGGTCATCGCCAACGGCGTGGTGATCGACCTTGAGGTGCTCTTCCAGGAGATCGAAGGGCTTGAAGCCCGTGGCGTGGACACCTCCAAGCTGCTGATCAGCGCCAACGCCCACATCATCGCGCCGTACCACAAGGTGCTCGACAAGGTCACCGAGCGTTTCCTCGGCAACCGCCGCATCGGCACCACCGGCCGCGGTATCGGCCCGTGCTACTCCGACAAGATCAACCGCCTCGGCATCCGGGTGCAGGACCTGTTGGACTCTTCGATCCTCGCCCAGAAGGTCGAAGCCGCCCTCGACCAGAAGAACCACCTGCTGGTGAAGGTCTACAACCGCCGCGCGATCGACCCGGCCGAGGTCACCGAGGACCTGCTCACCTACGTCGACCGGGTGCGCCCGATGGTCACCGATGTGGTCCGCGTGCTCAACGACGCGCTTGACGCCGACAAGGTGGTGCTCTTCGAGGGCGCCCAGGCCCACCACCTCGACGTCGACCACGGCACCTACCCCTACGTGACCTCGTCCAACCCGATCGCCGCCGGCGCCTGCATCGGCTCGGGTGTCGGTCCGACCCGCATCGACCGGACGATCGGCATCATGAAGGCCTACACGACCCGCGTCGGCGAAGGCCCGTTCCCCACCGAGCTCCTCGACGCGGATGGCGAGAAATTGCGTACGGACGGGGCCGAGTTCGGTACCACCACCGGACGCAACCGTCGCTGCGGCTGGTTCGATGCACTGGTGGTCGAAGCTGCGGTCGCGGCCAACGCCTTCACCGACATGTTCTTGACCAAGCTCGACATCCTCACCGGCTGGGAGAAGATCCCGGTCTGCGTGGCCTATGAGGTCAACGGTGAGCGCACCAACCGGCTGCCCATGACTCAGACCGATTTCCACCATGCCAAGCCCGTTTACGAGTATTTGGACGGCTGGACCGAAGACATCTCCGGCTGCCGCGAGTTCACCGAGTTCCCGGCCAACACCCAGGCCTACGTGCGGCGGCTGGAAGAGCTCGTCGGTGCCCGGATCTCGGGTATCGGGGTCGGCCCCTCGCGCGAACAGGTGGTCATGCTGCACGACCTGCTCTAGGTCGTTGGGCCCCGCGGTTTCGCGGCTGAACTACGGGTTAATTCACCGTTACGTTTGCGTGTCGAACACGCTCCCGGTTTGTGATCTGGCGATCGATCTGCCTACCTTGGAGTAGTGGACGGGTTGGGTACCCGGAAGCGCCAACGCCGGACCGAGGGACATCCTCGGGCCGGTTTCGCTTTTTCCAACGATGCCGCGGACGCAGGAAGACCCTGCCGCGGCGCGACTCGGGGGAGTCGATATTGCCAACACATGACCTACGTGAAGTCGCCGGCCCGGACGTGGCCACCAGGCGAGAACTGAAGCGAAATCCCTACTCACCAGTGATGATCCTGCTGACGATCATCGCGACCGGTGGCATCCTCGCGTACGCGATCTTCCTGCTGAACCCAGCGAATCGCGGCGACACCCTGCCCTACGTGCTGGTGATCGGCGCGGAGGCGATCCTGATCGCGCACGCCCTCCTGGCGATGTGGACGATCCTCGCCGGGGCAAAGAGCGCCCGCGACCATGCTTACTACGCGGCCCAGTCCAGCCTGCTCGAAGCCGACAGGGACGACGCCCCGCTGCTCATCAACGGGCAGCCAGCGTCCGTCGCGGTATTCATCACCGTCTACGGCGAGCCGCTGGACGTCATCCGCCGCACCGCCACGGCGGCCCGCGACCTGCGCGGGGAGCACTCTACCTGGATCCTCGACGACGGCCGTAGCGACGACGTCCGCGACCTCGCGGCCGAGTTGCGGGTCGGCTACCTGCGCCGGCTGAGCAGCGGCGGCGCCAAGGCCGGCAACGTGAACCACGCCCTCAGCCAGGTGAAGACCGACTACTTCTGCATCTTCGACGCCGACTTCGCCCCGTTGCGCGACTTCCTCTACGAGACCATGCCGTTCTTCGCCGACGCGGACGTGGCGTTCGTCCAGACCCCGCAGAGCTACGGCAACCTGCGCAACTTCGTCTCCCGCGGCGCCGGCTACATGCAGACCGTCTTCTACCGCTTCGTCCAGCCCGGACGGAACCACTTCAACGCCGCCTTCTGCGTGGGTACCAATGTG
>JAKOQD010000259.1 GCA_029778515.1 Actinomycetes bacterium | reverse complement strand
GCGTTCGACGGAGCGCGATCGGCTGGATGCCCGGGGCGCCCGACACCCGTCCGCCCGCGACCCAGGCAGAGCTGGACGCCGCCGTCAGCGCCTTGAGTGGACGTCCGATCGCGGCGCTCACCGGCGCCGGATTCTCCACCGATTCCGGCTTGCCCGACTATCGCGGGCCGGACGCGTTGCCGCGGCGTCCGATGACGTACGCCCAGTTCGTGGCCAGCCCCGAGTTCCGAAGGCATTACTGGGCACGCAACCACCTCGGCTGGCATGGCATGCAGCGCACCGAACCCAACGACGGGCACTTCGCGCTGGTCGAACTCGAACGCAACGGCAACCTGCTCGGCGTGATCACCCAGAACGTCGATCGCCTACACCAGCGGGCCGGCTCACGGCAGGTGATCGATCTGCACGGCCGCTACGACCTGATCCGCTGCCTCAGCTGTGGCTGGACGTGTTCGCGCGCCGAACTGGACGCCCTGCTGCTGGCGCTCAATCCCGACTTCCTCGACCGCGTCCGCCAACTGGGCGACATCGAGATCGCCCCGGACGCAGACGCCGTCCTGGAATCGACCGCCGGTTTTGTCGTGGCCGACTGCCCGCGTTGCGGTGGTGTGCTGAAGCCTGACATCACGTTCTTCGGCGAGTCGGTCCCACGCGAGCGGGTCGCGCACGCCTTCGAGTTGGTGGACGAGGCGCAGGCCCTGCTCGTGGCCGGCACTTCACTCGCCGTGATGTCCGGGCTCCGGTTCGTCCGGCGAGCGGCCCAGCGCGCCATCCCGATCGTCATCGTCAATCGTGGCCTGACCAGGGGTGACGAGTTGGCGTCCGTCCGGCTGAACGCGGGCGTGACACCGGCGCTTACCTACCTCGCCCGGAGATTGCCGCCGACCCGGTCCTGACGCCCCTCAATAGCGGCAGTGCCCGGGCCGGCGGCCTCGATCGGCTCAGGCCTCGCTGCGCCGGCGGCGCGTGAACAGCACCGCCAACAGCCCCAGCCCGAACAAGCCGAGCCCGACGACACCGGCACCCATAGCGGTCGCGCCGGTCATGGCGAGGACCGCGGTGTCGCCGTCATCTTCACTGTCATCCAGTTCGTCCACCGCGGTCGGGGTCGGCTCCGAACATGCCCACACCTTGCTGTCCGCACCGGATGCCTTCAGCAGCGCGGTGTTCAGGAAGCCACCGGCCTGCGGTCCCTGCGCAGTCACCAGGCACTTCGCAGTCCCCTGGTCGAAGGCCGCCGTGGGCACCG
>JAKOQD010000258.1 GCA_029778515.1 Actinomycetes bacterium | reverse complement strand
GTTGGCTGGACGACGACCCAGACGCCGTCGCAAGCCTGCGGCGCGGCCTGAGCAGGGGTGGCGGGTAGGAGAGTGAGCAGTGACAGCGTGGCTGCAGTCCCGACAGCCAGCGCTCGTCGCAGGACGACCGACATGAAGATCCTTTCGCGCGGGCCGCTGGAATCCGGGCCAACTGCGCGGGTCCGGCTCCCCGCATGCCTCGACGGGTGTGTTGAGCCAGAACTTGTGCAGGCATTCCGACTTGGGCGATCTACTCGCCGTTACGGTTGCGGGTCAGTGCCGGACTCTCACCGGCTTCCCCTGCAAAGGTTCAGGTGGGATCAGCCTAAGGCATCCGGACGCGTCCGCCCACCCAAAAAAACAGTGGGACGCCCGGGTGGGCGTCCCACTGTTTGCAGTTGGAAGATCAGGCCTGCGGATCGGCCGGCTTGTCGTCAACCAGGTGTGAAACGGCTGACTTGGCCTCGTCGGCGAGCTTCTTGGCGTTCTCGGGGAGGTCTTCGGCGAAGTCCTTCACGGCCGCGGTGGTGTCGTCGGCGAGCTTCTTGGCGTTCTCGGGGAGGTCTTCGGCGAAGTCCTTCACTGCCTCGACCGCGTCCTCGGTGAAGTCCTTGGCCGCATCGAAGGCGTCCTCGGCGAAGTCCTTGGCCTTCTCGCCGAAGTCCTTGGCCTTGTCGAGCAGGTCGCTGAAGAAGCCGCCCTCGGGCTCGGGCGTGATGTTCTCTTCGGTCATCGGGATCCTCATTCTGTGCGATGGAACGATCACGATCAGCTTAGGCCCCAGCCCCCGGTCTGCGGGAGTCTCACTGAGTTTCAATGACCACTGAAAACACCCGGAATCCCTTGGCGCTGGCCCGGCGTTCGCAGCGGTAGCCCTGGGTGTTCAGCCACGCCTGCAACGAGTCGGCGCCGAGGTTGCGACCCACCACGAGCCGGGCGACGCCGCCGGGCGCCAATCGGGGCAGCCAGGTGAGCAGCAACTCGTGCAGTGCGGCCTTACCGATGCGGATCGGTGGATTCGACCAGATCTCGTCGTAGCGCGCGTCCGGATCGGCCTGTTCGGGCAGCATCGGCCGCACCCGGTCGGCAACCCCGGCGCGGCCGGCATTGGTGGCGCACAGTTCCAGCGCGCGCTCGTTGGTATCGACCGCGTCCACCACCGCGTCCGGGCAGGCGGACGCGAGCCCGACCGCAATCACGCCGTAGCCGCAGCCGAGGTCGAGCAGTCGTCTGGCATGCGCCGGCGGGGTCGACTCGCGTAGCAGCACGGCCGTGCCGAGGTCGAGGCCGTCCGCGGAGAAGACTCCGGCCGCGGTGGTGAAGGCCCAGTCGGTGTCCCAGAAGCGCAGTTGTACTTCGCGGAAGTTCGCGGGGCCGTCCGGGGTGTGGAAGTAGTGGCTCATGGGCATTCCTCTCCCAAGGTACGGACGGCGCGCGCGGCCTGAGCGCGGGCAGCCAGCTGGTCATCGGGCGGGTAGCCGACCTCTTCGAGCACCAGCCCCGCGGCCGGCATCACCGGGATGTCGCCGACTCGGTTCGGGCTGTGCAGCAGGCCGCTCAGCCAGGACAGGTCGCGACGGCCGCTGCCCACCTCTACCAGCGCACCAACCAGCGAGCGCACCATCGAGTGGCAGAACGCGTCCGCGCGGACGCCGATCTCGATCCGGCCGTCCGCCAAGCGCACGCCCTCCAGCCATTGCAGTTCGCGGACGGTCGTCGCGCCCTCCCGGGCCCGGCAGAAAGCCGCGAAGTCATGCAGCCCGAGCAGTTGCTGGGCGCCCGCGTTGATCAGCGTGAGGTCGAGTTCTGCCCGCACCGCCGCGGTGGTGCCCCGCAGCAGCGGATCCAGCGGCCCAATGTCACTCAACCGATAGGCGTACCGTCGCCAGATCGCCGAGAACCGCGCGTCGAACCCCTCCGGAGCCAGGCGGACGCGATAGACCGCGACATCCTCGGGCAGTGCCCGGCGCAATCGTCTGGCCAGGGTGGCCGCAACCAGTTCGGGTTCGGGCAGGTCCAGATCGAGGTGCGCCACCTGGCCACGAGCGTGCACGCCGGCGTCGGTGCGTCCGGCGCAGGTCAACACCGGGGGAGCCGGTAACCGCAGCACCCGGCCGATCCAGGTCTCCAGCTCGCCCTGGACCGTGCGCAAACCGGTCTGGCCGGCCCAGCCGTGGAAGGCCGCGCCGTCGTAGCCGAGGTCGAGCCGATACCGGGTCATACGCCAGCCCGACGGTAGGCGAGGTCATAGATCCGCCGGCCGGCGTCCAACCCACGCTGTTCGTACTTCGTTGTAGGACGTAATTCATAGCGTGGCGCCCAGCCGTCGCAGCAGTTGGCCAGCCCGGGGGCGGCGTCCAGCACTTCACGCATTGCCTCGGCATAGTCGGCCCAGTCGGTGGCCAGCCGCCAGGCCCCGTCCGCGGTCAGCCGGGACGCGACCACCTCGGCGAACTCCGGACTGACCAGCCGGCGCTTGTGGTGCCGGGCCTTGTGCCACGGGTCAGGGAAGAACGTCCACAGTTCGCTGATCGAAGCCGAGGCGAACACCGTGGCCAAAGCCTGGGCACCGTCGGCCAGCACCACGCGGACATTGGTCACACCGTGGCGAGCCAGCCGTCCCAGCGTGGACGCGACCGCGGGCGCGAACACCTCGAATGCCACCAGGTTCGCGTCCGGCATCGCTTCAGCGAGCGCGGTGATCGCGTGGCCGGTTCCCGAGCCGATCTCCACGCAGAGCCGGGCCTCGCGTCCGAACACCCGCGCCCAGTCGACGCTGGCGTCCGCCGCCACCGAAGTGCTGCGGGCGCCGGTGGATAGCGGCACCACCCAGGCGTCGTGGTGGGCGTCCCAGGCCCGCTGCTGCGACTCGTTCATCCGAGCGCTGCGCCGCACGTACGAGACCACATCGCGGTGGATCCGTTCGGCGGCAGGCATGGGCGTCACTTTAGCGGTCAGTCTTAAGGGTGAGATCAGGGTGCAGCCCCCTCCGGAAATGGACGCGAGCCCGCTTTCATTGAACCGTGCGAACGATTCTGAACCTCATCTGGCTCTTGTTCGGCGGCTTCTGGTTGGCTGTCGGCTACTTCTTCGCGGGCATCCTGGCCTGCATTCTGATCGTGACCATCCCCTTCGGGATCGCGTCCTTCCGGATGGCCGGCTACGCGCTGTGGCCGTTCGGACGCGCGGTGATCGCCAAGCCGAGCGCAGGCATCGGCTCGGGCATCGGCAATGTGATCTGGTTCCTGATCGGCGGTCTCTGGCTGGCGATCGGCCATGTGACCACCGCGGTCGCGCAGGCGGTGACGATCATCGGTATTCCGTTGGCGATCGCGAACCTGAAGATGATCCCGGTGACCTGCTTCCCGTTCGGCAAGGAGATCGTGGACGCTCGCACCATGCCGCCGGGCGCCCGTCCGCTGCACAGCCTGTGAGGCCATAGGCTGGGCCGGTGGGCCAGTTCTTCGATCCGAACCTCTTCATCTCCACCGCGGTAACCCTCTTCGTCATCGTCGATCCGCCCGGTCTGCTGCCGGTGTTCCTCGGTCTCACCAACTCCCTTGACGAGAAGCTGCGCCGCCGCGCGGCCAACCGGGCTTCGGCGGTCGCCTTCGGCGTGATCGCCGGCTTCGCGCTGTTCGGCCGGCAGATCCTCGACTACCTGCAGGTCTCAGTGCCGGCCATGCAGGTGTCCGGTGGGCTGCTGCTCCTGCTGGTCGCCCTCGACCTGCTGATGGGACGCACCGAGGACCCGGTCAGCCACGCCGGGGTGAACGTGGCGATCGTGCCCCTGGGGACGCCGTTGATGGCCGGCCCGGGCGCGATCGTCGCCACGATGCTGGCGGTGCAGCGCGCGCCCTACCTGGGCGGCTACCTGACTGTGGCAGCCGCCCTGGTCGTGGTGATGGCGCTGGTCTGGGTGTTCCTGCGCTACGCCGGACTGATCCGCTCAGTGCTGCGGGAGTCGGGCACCGTGCTCGCGTCCCGGATCGCCGGTTTGCTGCTGAGCGCAATTGCCGTCCAGATGGTCGCGGACGGCGTCTTCGGCTTCATCGACGTGCACTGACCCGCAACGGGTCTTCGGTCAGTTCGCCTTGGTGTACTTCTCCATGAGGTTGGCCGGCAGCAGTTCGTAGCCATGGAACTCGCGGGTGAACGTGCCGGAGCCATGGGCGATACCGCGCAGGTCGATGGCGTAGCGGGCCAGCTCGGTCTGGGGCACCAGCGCGCGGATGATCGCCTTGTGGTTCTCCGAGTCCGAGCCGAGCAGTTGCCCGCGGCGTCCGGTCAGGTCGGTCATCGCGGCGCCGAGGTACTCCTCGCCGACGGTCACCGTGACCAGGTCGAGCGGCTCCAGCAGCGCCACGGACTTCGGGGTCGCGGCCTCCTTGATGGCCAGTGACCCGGCCATCTGGAAGGCCATGTCGGAGGAGTCCACCGAGTGCGCCTTGCCATCGAACAGGGTCACCCGAACGTCGACCATCGGGTAGCCGCTGAAGACACCCTTGTCGAGCTGGTTGCGAATGCCCTTCTCCACGGATGGGATGAACTGCCGGGGCACCGCACCGCCGACGACCTTGTCCACGAACTCGAAGCCGGCGCCGCGGGGCAGCGGCTCCACCTCGATGTTGCAAACCGCGTACTGGCCGTGGCCGCCGGACTGCTTGACGTGGCGTCCGAGCGCGGTGGCCTTCGCCACGAAGGTCTCGCGCAGCGGGATCTTCAGCTCCTCCTGCTCGACCTTCACGCCGTAGCGGTCGACCAGCCGGGCGGTCAGCAGGTCGGCGTGCGCCTGACCGGTGGTCCACAGCACCAACTGGTCGCTGCCGCCGCGATCCAGCCGGACGGTGGTGTCCTCGACCGCCAGCCGCTGCAGCGCGCCGGCGAGCTTGTCCTCGTCATTGCGGGTGGCCGCGCGAATCGCCAGCGGCAGCAGCGGCTCGGGCAGGTTCCACGGCACGACCAAAGCCGGCCGGTCCTTCGCCGAAAGGGTGTCGCCGGTCTCCGCGGTGGTCAGCTTGGGCACCATCACGATCTCGCCGGCCATCGCGGACGGACGGGGCTTCAACTCGGTGCCCACCGCGGCCTGGATCATGCCCACGCGCTCGTCGTTGTCGTGGTCGGGATGGGCGTTGTCTGGCTTCGTCCGGTGACCGGAGACGTGCACGACGCTTTCGGTGGTGAGCGTGCCGGAGAAGATGCGCACCATCGAAAGCCGGCCGGCGAAGGGGTCGGTCGTGGTGCGGATCACCTGCGCCACCAGCGGCGCGGACGGATCCGTGGCCGGGTTCGGCAGCGGGTCGCCGGACGGGGTGGTCGCGTCCGGGTTCGGGTGCAGGGACGGGGTCGGGAAGCCGTGCTCGATCAGCCGCAGCAGCTCCTCCACACCGACGCCGGTGTTGGACGCCACCGGCACCACCGGGTACAGGTTGGCGGTGGCGACGGCCTTGCGCAGGTCGTCCAGCAGGTAGTCGGTGTCGAGCTCCTCGCCGCTGAGGTAGCGGTCCATCAGGGTGTCGTCCTCGGCCTCCTGGATGATCGCCTCGATCAGCGGCCCGCGGTAGGTCTCGACGTGCGAGTCGTCGGCGGTGAGCTTGCGGTTGACCACCTCGCCGCCGGAGTAATCATGCTCCTCGAGGCTGAGCAGGCCGATGTTGCCGGCGACCACGCCCGGCGCGCTCAGCGTGGGCACGTGGGTGGGCAGGACGCCCTCGCCGAACTTGTCCTGGGCTTCGGCAACGGAGGAGTCGAAGTCGGCGTGGCCCGCGTCCAGCTTGGTCAAGGCGATGATGCGCGGCAGCCTGGCCGCGGCGCATTCATCCCAGAGGGT
>JAKOQD010000257.1 GCA_029778515.1 Actinomycetes bacterium | reverse complement strand
GTCGCCGACGCTGGGGATCAGCGTGGTCGCGTTCGCGCTGTACCTGCCACCGCGGCACACCCTGATTCTGGCCATCGTCGCCGTGCTGACCGCTATGGCTGTCCTGGCAATACTGCCGATGGCCGACAAACAGATCCGGTTCACCAACTCCGCTCTGGCGGCGGCGCTGGCCGTGTCGGTGAGCTGGGCCATCGACCAACGCCTCAAGCGCATCTCGTCGTTCCAGCGCACCCAGACCAGCCTGTTCGCCAGCGTCCCCGACGGCCTTGCCGTCATCGACTCGGCCGGGATTTTGCTTGAATGCAACGAGGGCCTCACGGTCCTGGCTCCGCAGGCCGAGGTGGGCCAATCGCTGCACGACGGCCTAGGGCATGTTCTCAGCGACGGCACCGAATGCCCTGGAGGCTGCCGGCTGGACGGCGCCGGCGAGTCGGCCTCGCTGCCGGTCCTCGGCGAGGCGATCACTCGCAAAGGCCAGCGGGTCCCGATCGGTTACACGGTGGCCAAGGTCGACGCCGGCACGATCCTGAGCCTGCGGGACGTCAGCGCCATCGAGCAGGCCGCGGAGAACCAGCGAGCGGTGCTGGAGTCGGCGGTTCGGCAGGGCGAGCAGGAATCCCTGCTGCGCACGATGGGGGCGCCCGCCTTCACCGAACTACCGGCGTTCGAGGGTCTGACGTTCGACCTTTACAGCACGCACACAACGTCCGGCTGGGCCGGTGGCGGCGACCTCGTACATGTCACCGGAATGCTGGACGGCCGGGTGCTCGTCAGTGTCGTCGACGCCCTCGAGCAGGGCGTGATCTCGCTGCGCGACGCCTGGAAGGTGCACTACACCAGCCAGTCCTACGTCATGTCCGGCACTTCTCTTGTGGACGTGATTCCGCGCACCGTCGGCGCCTTGGAAACCGAGCAGCCGATGCCGAACGCGTCCTTGATGCTCACGGTCATCGATCCGGTTACCGGGATGTTCGACCTCGTGGGGGGCGGGCACCCACCGGCCCTGTTGGTGCGGGAGAACGGCGCCAGCGAGTGGCTCGACGGGGAAGGTCCGGGGATCGGCTTCGGCGCGGGGGTCTCAGAGACGGTCTATTCCCGGCAACTACTGGCCGGCGACTCCCTGCTGTTCTACACCGACGGGCTCATCGATGGCAGTGGCGACGTCATCGAGGCACTCTCCACGTTGCGGGCCTCCGCGACGGCGCTGCGCAAGCGGACAGCGCAGGGCTACGCGCGCAGCCTTACCGAGGCCGTGATGGGAACTACTCAGAACTCGGGCAGCGCGACCTTGCTGCTGGTGCGGCTGTCGCCGGACTCCGGCAGCCGCCAGACCAGCGCCAGTCTTTGACCCAGCCGCACAGCGCGCAGCTGCGTGCCAGTGCTTCCCCACGGTGACTCGGAGTCCTGCGCGACCCGAGTCGACCAGGAGCCGCCGGTCTGCACGAGCGTTCGCAGCGAGTGGAACATCGCCGAATCGGCCAGCGCCGGCCACAGCTCCAGGAAGCGCCGGCCCAGCCACTCGTGGGACTGTCCGGTGGCCGCGTCCTGCACGACGAAGTCCCGCACGCGGCCGTCACTGCTGATGACCGCCTCCATCAGCATCCAGGGGTCCAAGTGCAGGCGTAGCAGCGTGTTGAGCCACTCCAGTTCAGGATCGGACGCGGCGGCGTTACGCAGCAGAAGCGGACCGGCCCGCTTCACGACTTTCTCGAGTGATTTGCGCCGCACGTCGTCGAACTGCTGAACGCGGTCCCACATCAGGCCCACGACACCCAGGACTTCGCCGCGATCCACGATCGGGATCGTCGCCGAGGCTTCGTTCGGACCTCGCACGCCCCGGCTGGCGGGAAACTCCGCGGCTCGGTCATCGCGATTGCCGAAGAAGTAGGCGCGGTTCTGCATGACCGCGCGGGTCAGCGTGATGTCGGTGCTCGGCGGGACATGCCGCCAGGAGCTGACCAGGTCGCCCGGCAAGCCCTCCTGGCCGATCAGCCGTAGCGAACCGTCGATACCGGCCCGGTAGGTCGTCAAGGCGGCGACATCCTGCCCCTGCAGCATGTCGACCATCAACTGCGCTGCCTCGTCACCCTGCTGCGTGCCCCCGGCCAGCGAGTCCATGATCGCGCTCACCACGCCGGCCCGGATGGCGGGCTGCTCGCGCAGGGCCCGCCACGTTCCCGATGCCGCCTTGGACAGGGGAAGTTCCTGCTCCAGCATGTTCTCTGCGATCGCGACGTCGTCGACATCCGGGATCGCCACCCCCACCACAGTCGCCGCGACTTCCACCAGCCGGACGTTGTGCTCCTGGGACATCGTGCGCAGCCGGGCGAACGCCTCGTCCAACGTGATGCTGTGTCGCTCGACCAACACCCCCTTGGCCTGCTCGATGACCGCACGCATCCGGGCCGAGGCCCGTAGATCGCGAAGTTCCTTGCTGAGCGCGGCGACGGTTTCGGCCAGCGGACGCTCGTCGGCAGGCTCGATCGGCGAAGTCACGGCCCCACCTCCGTCCATGCTCGCGCTGTGAGAACGCCGTCCGCCTCCAGCAGCGCAAGGGTGCTGGAGACAACGGCGTCCACCGGGACCTCGGATACCAGAGACACATTATCGGAGCACCGCAACGGGAACGGCTCACCGACCAAGCTGCACCCACATATCGGACAGGCAGTCGTCCACGAGATGTGCGCCCGATGGTTGCGTCTGGCTACGGGCGCGGCGTTGACCATGTTGCCGCACCAGTACACGGCGACTGTGGGAGTGCCGAGCGCGTCGGCGAGATGCCGGGGCCCGCTGTCGTTGCCGACCAGGATGCTCGCCCGGGCGAGCAGGCCGACGAGTTCGCCGAAAGCGAGGTCCAGCAACGGCTGCGCGGCGGCACGCTCGCCCACCTCCGCGACGATGTCGCCCTCGGATCCGACCACCACGACCGGCACTCCCTGATTCTGCAACGCACGCGCCACTCGTGCGAAATGTGCAGGCGGCCAGCGGCGGCGCGGGTCGGTGGCCCCGGGATGGATGACGGCGAACGGACCCGTTACGCCCGCGGCACCTAGCACCCGGTCCGCAGCCGCCAGCTCCGCCTCCACCACGAAGAAGTGGGGCTGTACCCGCACGGCCGGAGCGCCCAGCGCAGCCGCCAGTTCCAGGTACCGAAACACCTCGTGCTGCCAGTACTGGTAGG
>JAKOQD010000256.1 GCA_029778515.1 Actinomycetes bacterium | reverse complement strand
AGCCGGCGGACGCGATCACTGGTCGCGGCGGCACGATCGGTAGCCTCGGCCAACCAGGACACCAGGGTCTGGCCGCGCATCCCGTCCGAATGCTGGGCGTGCAGGATCTCGGCCAGGTGCCGGAAGTCGGTGAGATCCCGCTCACCCCGCGGACGCCCAAGCACCCGCTCGGCGAACCCCGGTCGGCCCGGGACGCTGCTGGCCTGGATCGCTGCGAACAGCGCGGCCACGCCCTGGGCGTTGAGGGTTCGCGCCCAGCCCTGCAGGAGGCTGGCCCAAGTGACGAACTCGGTCTCGTCGGCCAGCGCCAGCATGGTCAGGTCGGCGCCTACGAAGTCGGTGAGCATCGCCGCCCGGGTCGCCGTCTGCCGGGGCTGCTCCAGTGCGCGCAGCAGCGTGAGCCAGTCCTTGGCGGCATGGCTGGCGAAGATCGAATCCGCGCCCGAGAACGCCACCGGCACACCGGCGGCGGTGAGGGCATCGGCGATGGCGTGGCCGCGGGCGTTGGTGTTCACCAGGATCGCGACGTCGCTGGCGGCAACCGGACGCGGCCCGTCCTTGGTCACAACCTGCACATCGCTGTCCAGCAGGCTCACCAGTTCAGCGGTCAGATCGGCGACGATCCGGCCCCGCGCCTGGGCCGCGAGCATGGGTTCGGCCTCGGTCACGCACCGGATTCGGGCCGCCGCCGCCCACCCGGAGAAGTCGGACGGGAGCAGCCGACGCTCGTGGTGGCTCGCGGTCACCGCCGGGACCGGGATGCCGGCGCCGAGGGTGACGCCGTGGAACAGGGTGTTGACCGCCTGCACCACGCCGGCATCGGCGCGGTGGTTGACCAGCAGCGAGAGCTTGTCGGCGGCGGTGGCGACGGCATCGGTGTAGGCCGAGACGTCGGCCCCGCGGAAGGCGTAGATCGACTGCTTCGGGTCGCCGATCAGTACCAGCGGCACGTGGCCGGCGTAGGTGTCGCGCAGGATGGCCCACTGCACCGGATCGGTGTCCTGGAACTCGTCGACCAGTACGACCTGGCATCGCCGGCGCAGGCGAGCGGCCGCGGCGGCGCCGGTCGGGCCGGTGAGCGACTCCCGTAGCCGGGAGAGCTGGTCGTCGAACGAGTACAGGCCGAGCCGCAGCTTTCGTGCGGCCAGTTCGGCCCGCACCGCCGCCGCGAACGCGAGTCGCTCGGCGGCACGGCCGGTCGCCGCCGCCGGTACCAGCGGCGCGTCCGCCAACTCGGCGGCTTCGCGGGCCAGCAACCGAGCGGTCGCCAGATCGAACGGTGGTGCCGGCGTGGCGTTGGCGTAGCGGGCGAGGTAGACGTCATTGACCACCTGGTCGCGAACCAGTGACAGGTCCTCCACCAGCGTGGCCTGCGGATCCTGGGCCGCGAGCACCCCGAGTTCGTCCAGCATCGCCTGGCAGAACTGGTGGATGGTCATGATCGCCGCCCCGTCCAGGCCGGCGATGGCGCGATGCAGCCGTGCGATGCGCTCGTGCACGGCTTCCGGCGGCCCGTCCGCGAGCAGCCGATCGGTCTCGTCGAGCTCGACCGGTAGCCCGGCAAGGTGGTCGGTGAGTGCGGTCACCGTGCAACCCAGTCGCTCGCGGACGCGGGAACGCAACTCGGCCGAAGCCATCCGGCTGAAGCTAATCACCGCGATCCGGTCGGCCTCGACCAATCCCTCGGCGAGGTAGCGGGTGGCCAGCGCCGCGATCGCATAGGTCTTGCCGGTGCCGGCGCTGGCTTCCAGGACCGTAGTGCCCCGCGGCAACGGGGCGGCCGGGTCGTGTGCGGTCGGTATCTCCAGCGAGTGGAGCGCCAGCTGCGTCGGCGTGGTCATCGGGTCACCTCCGCGGCCAGCAGGGGCGCCCAGATCGCACTGGCCAGCGCACCCAGCAGTAGGCGCTCGCTGGGGTCTGCACCTGGGATCTCCCGGTCGCCGAGTTCGGTCGACACCAGTTCAGGGAACTCGAAGAACAATGCCCAGGCTTCGTCGGTCTCCCACTTCCAGCGATCGCGCAGCCGGTTCATGCCCACCTTCGGGTCGAGGGGATCGCGGCGACTCTCCCGCAGCGAGGACCACTCCATGCACACGCGGGGGAACGCCGGCAGCGGTTCGCTCAGCCCGCGGGCATAGATGGCGAGCAGGTTGCCGAGGATGGTCAGCGCACCCGGCTGCGGCGGTGCGGCATAGGTGGCCACCTTTCCCTTCCCGATCACCCGTGCGCTCCACTCCCCGGGGATGGCCGCCGCCAGCGCCAGCAGGCGGATCCATGCCTCCAGCCGGTGCCGCGGCGAAAGGCTGGAGAACTCCGCCTGCACCAACTGGCCGCCGTGCGCGCGCACCCGTCCGACCAGCTTGACCTCACCGACTCCGGGCACCGGGACGAGCACCTCCAGGTCGTGCAACCGGGCATCGGCAAGGCCGGACGGCAGCTGGCGACGCGACCGCTCCGCCTCCTGAATCACTTGGGTCATCACCTGCCTACCCAGCTCGAACGGCGGCACCTCACCGCGCAACCATTCGGCTCGCCGGACGGCGTCCGCGTCGTGGCCCGCCCGCAGCCGCTGCAGCACCCGGTTGCCGATCTGCCAGCGCTCCAGGTGGTCGAGTTCGATGGGCAACTCGTCGCTGGACTCCGCCGAATTGCCCAGCGATAGGCCGGCCCGCACCTTCAAGAGCGCGCGCGCAGGATGCTTGAAGAAGTCGGTGACCTGTTCGAGAGTCACCCCCTGGCTGAGGTCGGGTGGCGGCAGCGTCTCCAGGTAGTACCGCGGACGCGGGGCCTCCGGCTCGGCTACGCTGGCGCGGGCCGCCCGGAAAGCGAGCGGGTCGGCGCTGTACAGGCGCGCGTCGCCACCGAAGTAGCGCGCATCGAACGACTGCAGTGGATGCTGGACCGTGACGGCTGCACCAGCACCCAGCCCGGCCGCAGTTACGGCGGTCGCATCGAGCGCGGCCACCAGCTCCGCGATTGGGGCGGCCAGCGGGACCACTTCGTTGGTGGCGACGCTGCGGCCCTGCGCGACCACGATCAACTGCTGGCGGGCCGCGTGCACGGCGTCCAACAGCAACTGCCGATCCAGCAGCGCGCCGGACGGATCGCCGACGCGCGGCTCCTGCCCGAGCAGGTCGTCGCCATGCCGGCGGACCGGCCTGGGGTAGCGGTCGGCGTCCCAACCGAGCAGCACCAACACCCGGTGCGGCACGTGCCGTAGTGAGTTGGGCCCGCAGACGATCAGCGAACCATTGCCGAACGCTCCGCGGGCGGGCGCCCCGGCGAACTCGTCCGCGATGGCGCGCTCGGCAGCGGCGCGAGTAAGCGGCGCGCCAGGCTGCTCACCTCGCTCCGCCAGCCGGGAAAGGCCCGTCCAGAGGTCGCTCAGCTGCCACTCCTGACCGTGCGGAAGGGAGACCACCGACTCCAGCAGGCTTCGGCTGCGGGCGCACCACTCGGCAAGCGTCCCGGTCGCAGACAGCTCGTTCAAAGCGCGCGACAGCCGGCCGACGAACTCGGTGAGACCGCCGATCAGCGCGACATCGGAAGATTCCACGTCGTCCAGCGGCAGCACCGTGCCGGCGGCGACCAGATCGGTCTCGGGCAGGGCAACCCCGAGCAGCATGCGCTGCAGCCCGGCGAACCAGGTGTTGTGGGGGAACCCGCCGAGCCCGAAACCGGCGCGCTGCTGCGCCGAAAGCCCCCAGCGGATGCCTGCGGTCTCGACCAGCCGGACCAGCCGCTCACGGGCGTCCGGCCCAAACCCGAAGCGCGCCGCGATCGCCGGCTCCTGGCACAGCTCCAGCAGGGTGGACGCCTCGAAGCGGCCATCCGGCAGCGCGAGCAGCCGTAGCAGCAGCGTGGCCATCGGGTTCACCTGAGCGACCGACCGATCGGCCAGCTGCACCCGGAACCGCGTCGCGGGATGCGATGGGCCGCCGGCCACGGTGAACGCCGCCCCGATCAGCGGCGCGACCGCGTCCACATCGGGAGTGATCACGGCGATGTCGCGCGGCTCCAGGCTGGGGTCGGCGGCCAGTACCGACGTGAGTACTTCCCGGAGCACCTCCACTTGTCGGCTGAGGTCGTGCGACAGGTGCACCTGCACCGAATCATCGGACGGACCCAGCGCCCGCGGCGCCGCTTCGGTGTCGTCGCGCAGATTCGCCTGCAGCCAGCCAAGCAGGCTGGGGATCGACTCAGGCGCAGTCGTGGACGTGACGGGGGGGAACAGGGCAGCCGCCTCGTCGCCGAGCTGCCCGAGCGAGAGGTTCAGCCGATGTCCGACCGGCCGGGTGAAGTCGGCCCGACGAAGCTCGGCGGTAACCCGGGCCGGGCGCCGCGAGGGCGTCGGGCAGAGGGCCAGCAGCTCGACCCGGTGATGGGAACCCACGGCTTCGAGCAATTCGAGCAGCCCGGCGTGGAACTGTGTTGGCGCGATCACCGCGATCCGTTCGGGCAGCCCGGGAGTGGGGCCGCTGCGCAGCCGGCTCAGCAGGGCCAGCCTGCGGTCCAGCGGGCTTTCGCCGATCTCGGCCACCAGCCGCCGCCAGAGCTGTGCCTGCCAGGCGTCGTCGCCCAACGGTTGCCCGTCGGGCGCCGCGTCCTCACCCCTCGTCCATGCCGCCAGCAACTTCGGACGGTGGCGCGCGTAGCCGGCGAAGTGCCGCGCGATCCGGTGGCAGGCCGTGTAGCTCTCGCGGGAGGCGAGCAGGTGCCGGCGAAGGGTCTCCAGTTCGGGCAGGTCGGGTTCCAGGGCCAGCCGCTGCACCCGCCAGACCAGCCGATCGGGTTGCCAGGGATCGTCGGTTCCGCCCAGCCGACGCTCGAAGGCCGGCAGCGACGCGAACTCGACGCCCGCGCAGATTCCCGCGTCCGACAACGCCAATTGCTGGGACAGCCAACGCTGGAAGCCGGCACCGGGCACCACGGCGAGATCGAACGCGAACGGGTCGGGCCGCGGCCCCGACCAGGCCGACGTGAGCCGCGAGACCAGGTCTTCGGCGGTGCGTGCGTGCTGTACTTGCATGGTGGTCTCACCCTAGAGGCCCCCACCGACAGTATTTGTGGGTGCCCGAGCCTAAGGTGTGCAAGGTGATCACCGACCCGACCGCACTGCTCGTGGGGCTCGACCCCGAGCAGCGCCAGGTGGCCACCGCGTTCGGGCAGCCGGTGGTGGTGATCGCCGGAGCCGGCACCGGCAAGACTCGCGCGCTCACCCATCGGATCGCCTACGCGTCCGCCATCGGTGCCTTCAACCCCAATGCCGTCCTGGCGGTCACCTTCACCACCCGCGCGGCCGGGGAGCTGCGGTCCAGGTTGCGCGGGCTGGGCGTGCCCGCCGTTCAAGCGCGCACCTTCCATTCGGCGGCCCTGCGCCAGGCGCAGTACTTCTGGCCGCGCGCGTACGGCTCGGCCCTGCCGGAGGTGACCGCGGAGCGCCTGCCGATCGCGGCCGCAGCTGCCCGCAAGCTGCGACTGTCGCCCGATGCGGCGACCCTTCGTGATCTGCTCACCGAGATCTCCTGGGCCAAGGTCACCAATGTCCCGGCCGCCGACTACGCCGATCTGGCCACAGCGCAGGGCCGCGGAGTCTCCGGGCTCGACCCCGCCCAGGTCGGACGCGTTCTGGGCCGTTATGAGCAGGTCAAACGCGATCGCGGGGTGATCGACTTCGACGACATCCTGCTGTGCGCCACCGCGCTGCTGAGTGAGTTCGACGACATCGCCGACGAGGTGCGTGGCACCTACCGCCACCTGGTGGTGGATGAGTACCAGGACGTGAACCCGGTGCAGCAGACCCTGCTCGACCTGTGGTGGGGGGAGGGCCGTGACCACTGTGTGGTGGGCGATCCGGCGCAGACCATCCACTCCTTCGCCGGCGCGAGCCCCGGCTACCTCACCGGGTTCGCGAGTCGGTATCCCGAAGCGCACGTCGTGCGGCTGGTTCGCGACTACCGGTCGTCGCCGCAGGTGGTCGAGCTGGCCAACCGGATGGCCCGCAACACCCGGCTGGGCACGGTCACGCTCGAGTCGCAGTGCCCTCCGGGTCCGCAGCCGCGCATCCTGCCGTGCGCCAGCGAGCACGACGAAGCCACCGCGGTCGCCAGGTGGCTGATCGAGCAGCACGAGGCCGGCGTGCCTTGGCGCGACCAGGCGTTGCTCTACCGGGTGCACGCCCAATCTCCACTGTTCGAGGCCGCCCTGACCGAAGCCGAGGTGCCGTTCACCGTCCGCGGCGGCGAAGGCTTCTACGAGCGGCCCGAAGTTCGCCAGGCGATCGGGACGCTCGCCGAGCAGGCCAGGCGCGATCCGTCCGTGCCCGCGATCAGTGCCTGCGAAGCCCTGCTTGCCCGGTTGGGCTGGACGGGGACGCCGCCGGCCGGGCAGGGCCGCGTCCGGGAACGCTGGGAGTCGCTGGCCGCGATCCTCGCCCTGGCCGAGGACGTGAATACGGCGGTCGCGGACGCCGGTGGTGGCGGGGGAGCGACCATCGGTGAGTTCGTGGCCGAGCTGGCCGAACGCGCCCAGGCCGAGCATCCGCTCGCTGCGGAGGGGGTCACCCTGTCCACGCTGCACGCCGCGAAGGGCCTGGAATGGACGGCAGTGGCCCTGGTCGGTGTGCAGGAGGGCACCATCCCGTTCGCGCTGGCGGCTGGCCCGGAGCAGGTGGCGGAAGAGGCCCGGCTGTTCTACGTGGGCATCACCAGGGCCAAGCGCGCGCTCCACGTCTCCTGGTCACGCGCCCGGCGCGGCGGTGGGGGCGGCTTTCGCCAGCCGTCCCGCTTCCTGGACGGGTTGGCCGCTCGGCCGTCGACCGGACCGGTCCGCGTCCGTCGTGGCCCGAAGCCGGTCTCGGCTATGGGCGCGGCCTGTCAGGTGTGCGGCAAGCCGCTGACCACCGGCGCCGAGAGAAAGCTCAGGCGGCACGCGGCCTGCCCCGCCGGCTACGACGAGGAGACCTATGCCCGGTTGGTGGCCTGGCGTGCGGACGTTGCCCGGATGAGGGCCCAGCCCGCGTTTGTGGTGTTCACCGACGCGACCCTGATGGTGATCGCGGAGAGCCGACCGCGAACCGCGTCCGAGTTGCTCGCCATTCCCGGGGTGGGCAAGGTGAAATGCGAACAGTACGCCGAGGCCGTGCTGGCCATCCTCAGCGAAGAAGTCGCCGAGCACCAGGAGCAGACATGAGCGACCACTACCTTTCGGTCAACCAGGCCAACTGGGACAGCCGAGCCCCGATCCACGCCGCGGCTTACGGCATCGAAGGGCTGCTCGCCGATCCGGCCGCACTTTCAGCTGTGGTGCGCTTCGACCTGCCGCGTCTGGGCAATCTCGCGGGGCTCGATGTCGTGCACCTCCAGTGCCACATCGGCACTGACACGCTCAGTCTCTCCCGTCTGGGCGCCCAGGTGACCGGAGTCGACCTTTCGCCGGTCTCGCTGGAGCAGGCGCGGCGACTTGCCGCGGCGGCGGACGCGGACATCGACTACATCGAGGCGGACGTCTATTCGGCGCCGGAAGCTCTGGCTGGTCGCGACTTCGACCTGGTCTACACCGGCATCGGCGCGATCTGCTGGCTGCCCAGCATCCAGCGCTGGGCGCAGACGGTGGCCGACCTGCTGCGGCCGGGCGGCCGGCTCTTCATCCGGGACGGGCACCCAGTGCTGCTCGCGCTGGCGCCGGTCGTGCTCGGCGCCGACCCGGATGACCGTGTGCAGCAGCCGTGGATGACGGCTGCCGGGGCGCGGACGTTTGCGCTGGAGTTCCCCTACTACGAGCGTGCCGAAGCCCTGGTCTGGCATGACGAGCACACCTATGCCGGCGAGGACCTGGTCGGTTCGCCGGAGTCGATGGAGTGGAATCACAGCCTCGGCGAGATCGTCACAGCTGTTCTCGAAGCCGGGCTGACCCTCACCGGCCTGACCGAGCACCAGAGCGTGCCATGGGAGGCGCTGCCCGGCCTGATGGAACTCGATCCGGAAGTCGACGAGTATCGCCTGGCCGAGCGTCCAGAGCGGCTGCCGGCCTCGTTCACGCTCACTGCGGTCAAGCCGTTGTAGTCGCAGCGACCGCTGAGCACACACCATCGACGGTTCCGAGAGATCCCGGCCTGCGCCGGGATGACGGTGGGGCAGGCTCCCCGATGACGGTGGGGCAGGCTCCCCGATGACGGTGGGGCAGGCTCCCCGATGACGGTGGGGCAGGCTCCCCGATGACGGTGGGGCAGGTTCGCCGATGACGGTGGGTGGTGAACGGTCAGTCAGCGAACCCGGGCAGGTAGTCCCGCAGCACCTGGGCGAAATTGGCGTGCACGTCGAGCTGGGAAAGCACCGCGATGCCACCCATCCACACCCGGTAGATAAGCGAGTACTCCGGTGGAATGTTCAGGCGCGTGGCCACACCGGACGAACCCATGTCGTCGTGGACGCGCGCGAACTGGCTGCGCGCCCACTCCCGGTTGAACGCGAAATCCTCGACGCTGGCCGGCTCGACGAACGGTGCCAGGTAGTCGAGCAGCGCGCGGCCGTCCATCGAGTCGTCGACGAAGCCCTCCTCAGCCAGCCCGGCGACCATCGGCTCCACGGCACCGTCGACGGCGTGCCGGATCAGCCGACCCATCGCCTCCGGCAGCCCGTCCGGCAGTCGCGAGACCAGGCCGAAGTCGACCACGCTGAGGCGTCCGTCCGGCATCACCAGGAAGTTGCCGGGGTGCGGATCGCCGTGCAGGATGCCAGCCAGCGATGGCCCGGCGAACAGGAAGGTGACGTAGTCGAGGGCCACCCGGTTCCGGTCCGCTTGTGGACGGTCGATGATCGCGGTCAGCTTTTCGCCGTCCACCCAGTCCGAGACCAGTACCCGCCGGGTGGCCAGGTGCACGTTCGGCACCAGGAAGCGCGGGTGCCCGGCCAATGCGGTGGCCACCTGCTGCTGGGAAACGCCCTCGAGGGTGTAGTCGACCTCCTCGGTCACCCGCGCGGCGACTTCGCGGACGAGCGCGACGACGTCCAGGCCGCCGGTGAGCGGCGAGACCGCACCAGCCAGCCGCTGGATCTGCCGCAGGTCGCTCGCCAGTGCGGTGTCGGCTCCGGGGTACTGGATCTTGACCGCCACCTCGCGTCCGTCGGCGAGCCGGCCGCGGTGTACCTGGCCGATCGAGGCCGCAGCCGCCGGACGCAGATTCAGTTCGGCAAAGTGGTCGCGCCAGCGCGGCCCGAGTTCGGCCCGCAGCACCCCCTGGGCACGGGCGGATGGCATCGGCGGGGCAGCGTCCTGCAACTTGCGCAGCCGCTCGCGGAACGGGCCGGCCAGATCCTCGGGCAGCATCGCTTCGAACAAGCTGAGCGCCTGCCCGAACTTCATCGCGCCACCCTTGAGCTCACCAAGCACCTGGAACAACTGCTCAGCCGCAGCGTCCCGCATGGCGGCGTCCACGTCTTCAGCAGGGGCCCCGAGCAGCTTGCGGCCCATGCCGACGCCGGCGCGCGCGGCGGCGCCCAGCGGAAGCGTCAGCAGCTTGGCCGAGCGGGTCAAGGTCGACTCCGGAAGTACGCGGCGCTCCTCGTCTTGGCTGGTCACGCGGCCAGTCTGTCCGACCGGATCAACCCAGCGGCTGCAGACAGCCGCAGCGGGGGTGGGCCGGCCAGCGTCGCGCGGTCAGCAGGTAGTTGGGCAGGGCGAGTTCCAGCGAGCCGCCGCCGGTCTCGGGCATTCGCCCCGCCGTCCAGGCGCGCACCTGAGCCATGGCGGTGGCCGCTGCCCAGGTGACCAGCGACGGCTCGGGTTCGGTGGCTTCGAGGCAGAGCTGGGCCAACAGCCGCGGCCAGTCGGCATCGAGGTGGCAGCGGGTCAGGTCGAGGCAGCGGACGCAGGGAGTGCGCCCCGGCACCACCAGTGGACCCACCACCGCGCGGTCGGACTCCAGCCGAACCACCAGGTGCGCCCGGCCGGAGCGGAAGAGCGCATCGGTGAGCGTTCGGTCAGGCTCGGAGTTGGCTGCGGCAACGACGGTCAGCACGTCGTCGGGTGTGCCGTCCGCCTCCAGACTGCCGCCGAAATAGGCGGCGTGGTCCAGACCACCAACCGACACGTCGGGGCTGGCCAGGGCTGCCCGTACCGCTTCGGCGAGGGGTCCAGCACCCACCACGGTCACCCTGGGCTCGGGCGGCGCTGCTGATTCGAATGCCAGCAGGCCGGCGTCATCGAGCCGAGCCACCAGCCAGCCGAGCCAGCGGGCGTCCAGCTTGGGCAGCAGCGCCGCGAGCTCAGCGACGCTCTTGGGGCTGGTCAGCAGGCGCAGGGCGTCCCTGAGCTGCGCCGGGACGCCGTCCAGCACCACCGCCGGCGCGTCCAACCCGATCTGGAGCACGCCGGGTGCCCGCCACAGCGACGTGATCGGGGACCGCAATCTGACTCGGAGCATGCGCTCATGGTGCCCGCGGTGATGGCCCGGCGCGAGAGCCACAGCGACATTGACAACACCTGGACGGAATTGACAACACCTCGCGCAGCCGGGTTCCACCCATCCAGAGATACTCCCCCCGAGCCGGTCGGTTTCCGACTTTGCTCCCGAATGGGACTCGTGCTCCCGAATATTTGGGAGCGAGAGTCCCATTCGGGAGCAAAGTTGCCGGATTGGCGGGCGACGTCGCCGCAGATCCCGGGCGGGGTTTGGCCAGAGTTGGCTGGCTTTGGGAACAGCAAAGCGCCGGCCGAATGGCCGGCGCTATGACTGTGGTTACTCAGGCCTTGGGCAGGAAGCGAGTGAGGTTGGTGCCGCAGACCGGGCACTTCGCCTTGGCGATCCGGGTCCCCTTCTCGTTGACCACGACATCGCCGGTGGCTTCCCGGTGATCCTTGCACTTCACGCAGTAGAACGAACCGCTGTAGGTGTCCTTGGCCACGTTGTTCCTCCTGTTGATCAGCGTCACCCCCGGCTGGGGCTCAGCAGCGAATTGCGAGTCAGTCTATGTCTTGGGCAACGCTTACGACACGGTAGCGCCCGCTTGCGTGCGAGGGCCTCCAGCGACCGCGACTCCGCTTGCCTTCCCCTGCGAGCGGAGCGGCCACTGGAGGCCTCGCGTCTAGAAGCTAGTGCTCGCCCCGCCCACGGTCAACTGGAAGTGTCGGCGGCGTGTCGTAATCTGCGGGACATGGTGGCGGAATCCGAGTTGGAGGTGCGGCGCAGCGCTCGCCGGACGCGGACGCTCACGGTGTTCCGGGAGCGCGGCCGGTTGGTGGCCCTGGTGCCCGCGCGCATGACCGCCGCTCAGGAGCGCGAACTGCTGCCGCCGTTGGTGGAACGCTTCCTGGTGAAGGAGTCGAGACGGCTCGCACCGGTGCTCGCCGACGAACTGAGCGCGCGGGCGGTCGACCTGTTCCAGCGGTATCTCGCCGAGCGGGTCTCCGCGCCCCTGCCGGGGTTCACCGTCAAGTGGTCGACCAACCAGCAGCGGCGTTGGGGCTCGTGCACGAGTTCCACCGGTGCGATCCGGCTGTCCGCGCGATTGCGCACGATGCCGACGTGGGTCTCGGACTACGTGCTGATCCACGAACTCGCGCACCTGTTCGAACCGAACCACTCCGTAGCCTTCCGGCGACTGGAGGCCGGCTACCCGAAGGCGGCCGAGGCGAAGGCCTTCCTCGCCGGCTATCAGCACGCCCAGGATGGCGGCGACGAGGACTGGTTGGGCGCTGACGAGGTCGACTAGTCGCCGGCCCTGGCCGCGCGTGACGGTTAGGGAGACACGCTCTAACCGCGGCCCTCCTCGCTCAGAAGCTTGGCGAGCTCGGCGTCCAGGTCGTCGGGCGCGGCCGTCCGGTGCCCCTGTGCGGCGAACTCCAGCGGGTCGGCGAGGTCATCGGCGGTGGGCACCAGATCGGGATGGTCCCAGGTGGCGTCCCTGGACTCGCCCCCGCGAGCGGCTCGGGTGGCCGCCCAGAGGTTGGCGGCGTCCCGCGAGCGTCGTGGCCGCATCTCCAGTCCGACCAGGGCTTTCAGGGCGGACTCGGCCGGGCCTCCCGCCGCTCGTCGCCGCCGCAGCGTCTCGGTCAGGGCTGCCGCGGCGGGCATCCGCTGGCCGGCCACTTGGGCCACCACCTCATCCACCCAGCCCTCGACCAGCGCCAGCAGCGTCTCCAGGCGATCAAGCACCTGGCGCTGCTCGTCCGTGACCCGTGGCGCGAACAGCGAGCCCGCTAGGGCGCTGCCCGCCTGCTCCAGTTCACCTGCGGTCATAGCCGCGTTCAGTTGGCTCTCGATCGCCTGTTCCAGTGCCTCCGGATCGATCTCGATATCCCTGGCGTAGTGCTCGACCAGTGCCAGCATCTGCGGGCCGAGCCAACCGACCGCGCCGAACAGCCGTTGCCTGGCGGTCTCGCGGACCGCGAGGAACAGCAGGACGTCGGCGGGATCAGCCTCCAACCCCTCCGCGAACCCGGCGACGTTCGTGGGCAGCAACGCCACCTGCGGAGTTTCGGTGAGTGGCAGGCCGATATCGCCAGAGCTGATCACGGTGGTGGCCAGGCTGCCGAGCGATTGGCCGACCTGCGCGGCGAACATGCCGGAAAGGGCCATCCGCAGCATCGGTTCGGCGGCCTTGGACTCCCCGGTGCCGCCCGTCATCAGCCCGCGCAGTGCGAGTGACAGCTGGGTCACCACCGGACGCACCAGCCGCTGCCAGGTCGAGTAGGTCTGCTCACTCCACTCCGCGCGACGCCAGGCGAGCGCAGGGGCGCTCAGCCGCGGGAACGCGATCTCCTCATCGAGCCAGAGGTCGGCGAGCGCGACCGCGTCCCGGATAGCGGCCAGCTGCGCCGGCGTGGGCTCGGGATCGTCTCCGGCCGCGCCGACGACCTTGCGCACGACATCCCTGGTGAAGCCCCAGTTCATGCCGCTGGCATCCGATTTCCCGAAGCTGGCGAGCTGTGCGGTCAGATTGCTCATCAGCGGCTGCAACTGCGTCATCAGCCCTTCGAGGTCCAGGCGACCGTCCGGTCCGGGGGTGATGCCGAACTGGGCGAGGAACCGCAACAGCGCCTCCTCCTCGCCGCCGCGCTCGGGAAGATTGTCAAACCCCTCATCGGCCATCGCAACTCCTCGTCTCGTGGCCTCCATTGTCCAACACCTGCCAAGCTTGGACTCCAGGCGCCGGTGTAGCCTCGGACCTCGAAGTACTAGCACCCGAGAGGGCGATCTTGACCAAGCAGACCTGGACGGCCGCGGTGTCGGCTGCGCTGTTCGTCGTGCTCGCGGCCCTGATTGCGATCATCCCGGTGCCGTACGTCACCTGGGCTCCGGGTTCGACCGCGGACCTGCTCGGACGGGTGGGGGAGCGCGAAGCGATCACGATCTCGGGTGCCCGGACCTTCCCGACCTCGGGCGAACTGCGCATGACCACCGTTTCGGTCACCGCCCCCGGAGTGACGCTTAGCCTCCCGGAAGTCCTGTTCGCCTACTGGCTGCCCGCGCGCGAGGTGTTGCCGAAGGACGCGGTTTACCAGCCCGGCAAGGACGCGACTGAGATCAGCCAGGTCGAATCCCAGCGCATGGTGGAATCGCAGTCCGATGCGGTCGTCGCCGGCCTGCGGCAGTCCGGCATCGAAGTGACCAGCTGGCCGCGGGTCGCTGAGGTCTTCACCTCCGGTGCGTCCGTCGGCATCCTCGAACCCGGCGACCTGATCAAGGCGGTGGACGGCACCGCGACCCATACCGTCCAGGATGTGCGGGACATGATCCTCAACGACAATCGGCACCCTGGAGATCCGGTGCTGTTCACCGTGCTGCGCAACGACCTGATGCTCAAGCTCACCGTGACGACGCGGGCGACCACCAATGAGCCGGACAAGCCGATCGTGGGCATCAACATGGACGTCGGTTACAGCTACGCGCCCACGGTCGAGTTCGCGGTCGACCCTGCGGTCGGCGGCTCCAGCGCCGGACTGATGTTCGCGCTGGCGATCAGTGATCGGCTGGTTTCGGCCGACATCGCCGCTGGCCGGGTGATCGCCGGCACCGGGACGGTTAGCTCCGAAGGCAACGTCGGCGCGATCGGCGGCGTGCAGGAGAAGATCGCAGCCGCGGTGACTGATCACGCGACGATCTTCGTGCTGCCCCGGGCGAATTGCGCGGACGCGGGCACGCCCGACCCGTCGATCCGGCTGCTGCCGGTGGACACGCTGGCCGAAGCGACCGACTCCCTGGCCAAGCTCGCTGACCCGGCCGAGGCCGACTCGGTAGCGGGGTGCTGATGTCCGAAGCGTTGACCGCTGCCCTGATCGAGGTGGAGCGCCATGTCGGGCGATCCGGCTGGGACCAGCCGGCGCGACTGTTCGCCCTGGTGCCCACCGCCGACCTGATCGCGGCCGAGCCGAGTCTCGCCGAACACCTGCAGGGCGGCTTCGCCGACGGCCTCTCCTCCATCGAGCAGGAGGAGTTCCACGCCGGCGACGACCTCGCGGTGACGCTGAGCCGGATCGCCTGGCCGACCACGGTCTCCGGGTGCGCGCTCGCCCTGGAACGTTCCTTCCTTCCGGCGGACGCCGAAGCCGACCTGCCCGATGATCCGCAGGCTGCCGCCGAGCTGGTCGCCACCCACCCCAAGCGAATCGACCTGCGCGTAGTGGTCGGGGTGACCAGGGACGGGGGGCGGCATTCGGTGGCCCGCGTGCGCCCGTCCGATGACTCCGAAGGCGAACTGTTGGGTGGTGCCGATCTCGTTCCAGCGCTCGCTTCGGCACTGGCACATACATTGGACTGAACACCGGTACCAACGCTGGTGTTGAAGCTTTAGGAGATCGGGTGAACGTGGCGTCCCAGGCCGTGCGGCGGAGTCCCCTGCTACCGACGATCGCGGTGGTCGGCGTGCTGGTGACCGGGTTCATCATCTTCGCCGAGTTGTGGACCCGGAAGCTGTGGTTCGATTCGGTGGCGTTCCCGCAGGTGTTCACCACCCAACTGCTGGCACAGGTGCTGCTCTTCGCCATCTTCTTCGTGGTGATGGCGCTCTCGGTCGGCCTGAACATGTGGATCGCCTTCCGGCTGCGTCCCGAGACCCGCCGCACCGGGCAGAGCGCCGTCCTCGACCGCTACCGTGACCTGCTCGAAGCGAACATCTGGGTGGCGATCCTGGTGCCTTCGGTGTTCCTCGGGTTGATCGCCGGCACGTCCGTGCTCAGCCAGTCGATGGAGTACCTGGCCTGGTGGAACCGCACTCCGTTCGGCACCACCGACCCGTACTTCGGGATGGACATCGGCTTCTACGTGTTCGAGTACCCGATCCTGCGCGACCTGTTGGCCTTCATCATGAGCGCACTGTTCTTCGGGCTGGTCGCTGCTGCGGTCGTGCACTTCGCCGTCGGCGGGATTGTCGGCGGACGTGATCGTGGGCAGAGCGGACGCGGGAACGCCGCCCGGATCCACCTCTCGATCCTCGGTGGGCTGCTGCTGGTCGGTTATGGCCTGCAGACCCTGCTCGACCGCTACGGCCTGCTGCTGCAACCGGACGCACTGTTCACCGGCATCCAGTACACCGACGCGCACTCCCGATTCAACGCCAAGCTGGTGCTGGCGATCATCGCCTTCGTGTGCGCCGCGCTGTTCTTCGCCAACGGATTCCTGAAGCGCTGGACGCTCCCGATCACCGCCCTGGTGTTGCTGCTCGTCTCCAGCCTGATCCTCAGCGTCGCCTACCCGATGATCATGCAGGGTTTCCAGGTGAAGCCCAACGAGCCGGACTTCGAGCGGCCGTACATCCAAGCGCACCTCGAAGCGACCCGCACCGCCTACGACATCGCCGACACCGAGGTGGAGGAGTACGAAGCGGTCACCCAGGTCAGCAAGGGGCAACTGAAGGAGGACGCTGAGGCGCTGCCCGGCATTCGGCTGATAGACCCGGCAGTGGTGCCGCGCACCTTCGAGAACCAGCAGCAGTTGCGTGGCTACTACACCTTCCCCGAGGTCCTGGACGTGGACCGCTACGTGATCGACGGCAAGGAGACCGACGCCGTCGTCGCGGCTCGGGAGATCAACATCGCCGGGCTGCCCGACCAGGCCTGGAACAACCTGCACACCGTTTACACCCACGGCTACGGCATGGTCGCTGCCTACGGCAACCAGCGCAGTGCGGCCGGTGAGCCAGTCTGGATCGAGAAGAACCTTCCGCCCGAAGGCGTACTGCCTGACTACGAGGGACGCATCTACTTCGGCGAGAAGAGCACCACTTTCGCGATCGTCGGACGGCTTCCCGGCCAGGCTCCGATCGAGTTCGACAGTCCTGGCGGCGGTCAGGGTGCCGGCGAGGTGAACAACGTCTACGCCGGTACCGGCGGCGTGCCGATCGGCGACCTGTTCACCCGGGTCCTCTACGCGGCGCACTTCGCCGACTGGAACTTCCTGCTGTCCGACCGGGTGAACGCGGCGTCCAAGATCCTGTACAACCGAACGCCCAAGGAGCGTGTCGCCGAGGTCGCGCCCTGGCTGACCCTGGATTCCAACGTCTACCCGGCAGTGGTTGACGGACGCCTGGTCTGGATCGTGGATGCGTACACGACGACCGCCAACTATCCGAACAGCCAGCTCACCTCACTGCGAGCGGCCACGACCGATTCCCAGTCCGACGCCGTCGGCACCCAGGTCGAGGGACAGGTCAACTACCTGCGCAACTCGGTGAAGGCCGTCGTGGACGCCAGCAACGGCACGGTCGACCTGTACGCGTGGGAGGCCGAGGACCCGATCCTGCAGTCGTACATGAAGGCGTTCCCTGGCACGGTCAAGGCGAAGGCGGACATCTCCACCGACCTGATGGCTCACCTGCGCTACCCCGAGGACCTGTTCAAGGTGCAGCGCCAGTTGCTCACGCGCTACCACATGACTGACCCGAACTCGTGGTACCAGCAGTCCGACCTCTGGCAGGTGCCTGCCGATCCCACCCTGACGACCCCCGGCCAGAGCGCTGAGACGGCTCGGTCCGGTCCGGCTGAGCCGCCCTACTACCTGTCGATCAAGTGGCCCGGAGACGCGTCGCCAGTGTTCAGCCAGACCGGCGTGTTCGTGCCCAACGGACGCGCGAACCTCGCGTCCTACATCTCGGTGGTGGCCGAGGCGAGCAGCCCCGACTACGGCCGGATGCGCGTGCTGCGGATGTCGGACACCCACCAGATCGCCGGTCCCAGCCAGACCCTGACCGCGATGACCACCGACCAGAAGTTCGCCGAGGTGATGCGGCCCTACCTGAACCAGGGTTCGGCGGCCGCCCAGTACGGCAACCTGCTGACCCTTCCGATGGGCAGCGGCCTGCTCTACGTGATGCCGATCTACACGATCCGGGAGTCCGGATCGGGCTCGGGCACCTACCCGGCGCTGCAGTACGTCGCGGTGCGTTTCGGCGAGCACGTCGGCATCGGCAGCACCCTGCAAGCTGCGCTCGACCAGGTGTTCTCCGGCGACGCCGGTGCGGACACCGGTGAGAACCCGGTGCCCGAAAACCCGAACAACCCGACGGAGCCGACCACACCGGCTGAGCCCACCGAGGTCACGCCCGCCGACCAGAAGGCCGCGACCGAGGCTATGCAGGCTGCCGAGACCGCCTTCACCGCGGCCGAGGCAGCGTTGCGCAACGGTGATCTCGCCGAGTACCAGAAGCAGGTCACCGCAGCCAAGGAGGCGGTCGCCACCGCCCTGGAGAAACTGGGCCAGCGCTAGGAGCCTGCTGGTCGATCTTGTCGAGACGTCGGCGGGCCAAGGCTCAGGGCTTGACGGACATCGTCCAGCCCGCGTCGCGCAACGGCTCGGCGAGCTGAGCGGCGTCCCCGACGACCACGAGCGACAGCTGGTCGGGAGGCAGCAGTTCAGTGATCGCCTGCGTCGCCGATTCGGGGGTCACCCGAGTAAGGGCCAGCGCATTGGTGTTCACGAAATCCGGGTTCACGCCGTCCGCGACCAGGGTGGCGATCCGATCGGTCACGCCCTGCGCTGTGGAGTAGCGCAGTGGCGACACCCCGTTGGCGTAGGCGACCGCGTCCGCCACCTCGGTGCTGGTGAACGGGCGGTTGGCCACGTTCAGTAGGTCACGCGCGCGACTGACCGCGTCCGCAACCACCTCGGTACGGAACGACCCCTGTACCGAGATCAGGCCGCCATCGCGCATCGGCGTGTTCACCAGGTGCGCGCCATAGGTGTAGCCCAGTTCCTCGCGTAGTTCGCGGTTCAGTCGGCTCAGGAAGGCGCCACCGAGCGCATAGGTGGCCACCTGCACGTCCGCCCAGCGGGGGTCGCCACGGTCGATCCCGAAAGTGCCCAGCCGGACGTCCGCCTGGACGGCACCGGGTCGGTCGATCAGCCAGCAGTGCGGACGCCGGGAGACCGGCGACTGGTGCCGAACGGTGTTCGGGGCCGGCACGTCCCAATCACCGAAGACGGCTTCCGCTTCGCGGAACACCGCCTTGGTCAGGTCGCCGGAGACGATCAGGGTGGTGCCGTCCGGACGGTAGTAGCGCCGATGGAAGGCGGCCACATCGTCCACGGTGACCTGGCTGACCGTGGCAGCCTGCCCACCGGCCATCCGCGCCGAGCGGAAGCGTCCCGGGACGCAGGCCGCGCGGAAAGCCAGTTGGGCCCGCTGGGTCGAGTTGGCCAGCGTGTTCTCGATCTCAGCCAGCCGGAGGGTCTGGTGGCGCTGGATGTCGTCGGGCCGCAGCTCCGGTTCGCGCACGGCTTCGGCGAGTAGTCGCAACGCCTGCGGCAGGCGGCTCACCGGCACGTCGCAGGACAGCTCGCTGGCAGAATAGCCCGCACTACCCCCGAGGATCGCGCCGATGTCCTCCAACGCTTCGGCGAAGCCGGCGCCGGGATGAGTGCGGGTGCCCTCGTCGAGGCAGCGCTGGGTGATGGTCGCCACCCCCTCGATCTCCGCGGGCTCCTCGCTCAGCGGTGCGTCCAGCACGATGGCGATGGACGCGACGTACTGCCCGGGCCGATGGTTGGCGAGCACTTCGAAGCCGTTGTCGAGCCACAACTTGGCGGGCTCGGGGAAGTGCCACAGCGGCGCGGCCTTCACCGGCGGACGCTGGTCAGCCTTCCGCATGATCTGCCTCCTGGCTGTAGTCGAGCTGGGCACGCTGCGCGGGTTGGAGATAGGTGGCGCACGCCCGGGCCACATCGTCAAGGTTGATCGAACGCACCTCGTCGAGCCGACGGTTGATGCGTTCGGGGTCGCCGTGGAGCACCGCGAACGCACTGATGGTGTCGGCGCGGGCGTCGAACCTGGACAGTTGGGTGAGCCATTCGCGCTCGAACTGGATCTTCGCGCGGTCGAGTTCAGCTTGGGTCGGACCGGTTTCGGCCAGCCGCTCCACCTCGGCCAGCGCCGCGGCGGCTGCAGCCGCGCCACCATCGCCGGGAAGCGAGCGCACCTGCACCAGTCCGAGGGAGTTGCCTGCGATCAGCGGCAGGGCGGACGCGCCGGCGCCGGCGGCCACCTGCTGCTCCCGGACGAGTCTCTGGTGCAGCCGTGAAGTCTGCCCGGCCCCCAGCGCCGCCAGCGCCAGGTCGCAGGCGTCGAAGGCGGGGGTGTCGCGCGGGGGGAGTCGCCAGGCGAAGTAGGTGGCCGCAGCGGGCACCCGTCCGCTCAGTTTCCGGGTCGGTGTACCGGCAAGGGGCGGCACACTCGGGTTGGCTGGCGAGCTGGGCCGGGAAGAGTTCAGCGCGCCGAACGTCCGGGCCGCTCCGCCCGGCACCTTTCCGAAAGCGCGTTCGGCCTTCTTGAACGCTTCCTTCGGCGTGATGTCGCCGACCAGGGTAAGCACGGCGTTGTCGGGCCGGTAGTGCGTGCGGAAGAAGCTCGCCGCCCCGGCCACGGTGGCGCCGTCGAGGTCGGCCATCGAACCGATCGTGGTGTGGCCGTACGGATGCTCGGGCCCGAAAGCCAGTTCGACCAGGTGCTCCATGGCGTCGCCGTAGGGCACGTTGTCGTAGCGCTGCCGCTTCTCCTCCTTGACGACCTCGCGCTGCGTGTCGACGGCAGCCTCGGTGAGGTGGTCGGGCAGGGTGGCGAGGCGATCGGCCTCCATCCAGAGGGCGAGTTCGAGGGCGCCGACGGGCAGCGTCTCGAAGTAGTTGGTGCGGTCGAACCAGGTGGTGGCGTTGACGATGCCGCCGACCGCCTGAAGTGCATTCAGGTGCTCGCCGCTGGCGACGTGTTCCGAGCCGGAGAACATCAGGTGCTCGAACAAGTGGGCCCAACCGCGTTCGCCGGGCCGCTCGTTCCGCGAGCCCACGTCGTACCAGAGGTTGACTGCGACCGCCGGCACGCTGTGGTCGGGGCTGACGACCACCCGCAGTCCGTTCGGGAGGGATCGGGTGTGGATCGGATAGGCGATCACGGATTCGGGCACGTACTCCATCTCATCACATCCGGCTGCGGTCGGGTCCCAGGCGGTTCACGGCTTTGCTTTCCAAGGTGGCGACGAAGGCGAGACCCAGGTCGAGGAAAGCGGTCAGGCGTTCGTCGGCCGGGTCCAACTCGACGTGCAACCAGCCGGGCAGTTCACGTCCGCGCATCATGAAGAAGCTGGCCGACCCCTCCGCCACCAGGGCGGACGCGACTTCCGGCTGCACCCGCAGCAGCATGCCGCCACGACCGCTGGCGCTGGCGAGCAGGTGACCGTCCTTCAGGAACGCGCGTCCGCCGAACATCGACTTCTCGACGATGCCGGTCTGGAACGAGAGCGCGGCGCGGATGCGTCCGGCGAGTTCCTGGTCGTAGGCCATGGCGTCAGTATGGTCGGCACCCCAGACAGTGACTAGT
Organism: Actinomycetes bacterium; assembly: GCA_029778515.1. Next base: position 16,596 of record JAKOQD010000256.1, on the reverse strand, counting down.
GCGCCGCAGGCCGGTGATGTCGAGTTACGAGCCGTCCCGAGCGAGCTCGAGCTCAACCTCGGCGGCCACTGACCCGTCCAGGTTGCGCGGCTTCCAGCCCTCCTGCCGGGTCCATTCGCTGCCGCAACTGGTGCAGGCGAAGACCAGGTCCTCGGCCACCACCTCGCCGGTCGGATACCAGTCGCACTTCGTCTGGCATGGGTTCTGCTGCAGGGACTTCATGGGTTCATTCTGGGGCCACGGTGTCGCTGCCGCGGGGAATCCCGAGCGTAGCGAGCAGGTCTTCGTGCAACTGGATCCAGATCAGCTGGCAGGACTCGACGGCGGGGGAGTCCAGCCACTCCGGGTGGCCGCCGCGGACCTTCACCAGCGCTTGACGGTGTAGCTGGGCATAGCCACCGAAGCGCTCCAGTTTGGTGGCCACCGGTTCCAGGCCGTGGGTGAGCCCAGCATCGATTCCGTCGAGGTCGGTGAGGACGGCGTGGTCCCAGCGCAGGTCGGTGTGGTCGTTCGCGGCGAGGGCGTCCCAGGGCTGTGGACGCAACTGCCAGCGGGTGCAGGCTTCACCGTGCCTGCGATTCAGCGGCAGGAAGGCGCGATGCGCGGCAGTGACCACATCCCGGCAGCCCACGGCGTCCAGTTCGGCGCCCAGGCGGCGCTCGTCCTCGGCCTTCCCGGACGCGGTCAGCGACCAGGTTTCGCCGTAGTGCTCGTGACGGTTCACCCAGCCGTAGGCCTGCGCGTCCAATAGGTGCTCACGAACGTCGGTCGGGGCGAGTCGGAACCGCGCGGCAACGGCGGCGACGCTCGGGCCGCCGAGTACCCGGACGCCGTGCAGGGCGAGCAGTTCGCTTCCGGAGCGGTGTGCCAACGATGTCCCCTTGCCTGGTCGGTTTGACCACGTCGTTCCTGGTCACCGTCACGGCGTCATCCCGGTGCAGGCCGGGATCTCGCAGTGCGTCCGGTAGGTCCGGCAGCCAAGCCAAGCACAGCAGATCCGGCGGTGCGTCGCCGCACGCCCCGCCGGATCGGCTGCTAGATCCGGCTAGTGCCGCCAGCCCTTGCCAGAGGTGGAGATCTTCACCACGGACGACGGCCCGGCGATGCCGGTGCCGGCGTACAGGGTCCCCCGCGGACCGGCCTCGATCGAGAGGGCGCCCGGCAGCGAGACGTACTCGCTGACCCGGCCGTGCTTGACCAGGGAGACGCGACCCGCGAACAGTTCGGTGACGTAGATCTTCCCGTCCGCGATGGCCAGGTTGGTGGCGCCCAGCAGCCCGGAGGCAACCTCTCGCACGCGCCCGTTCCACGGATTCACCCGATACACCTTGCCGCGGGCGCCCAGGCTCGGGTCCTCAGGGCCGCCGGGCAGGGTGGTGACGTAGAGGAACCGTCACGACCAACCTCGACATCGGTCGGCACCGCTTCGAAGCGGTACTTGACCCCGACCACGCAGTCGGCGAGCCCGAGAGTTGCGGCGCCTTCGGCGGTGATCCTGGCCGGCTGGGCCGGTAGGACCGCGAGGGTCGAGATCTTGCCCGAGCGGCTCACCCACAGCAGCGCGTTCGCACCGGCGTCAGCCACGACGAAGCCCTTGCCGTACGCGGCCACCGAGTATGCGTGGGAGTCGATGTGTCCGGTATGGGCGACCGGCAATTGGATCCGGTTGAGCTCGTCGGTCACGCACTGGCTCGGGTTGCGGACGCCGTAGAAGACCTTGCCGTCGGGGTTGTTCGCGTTCTCGTGGGCCAGGGTGTCAGCGGTTACCTTGAAGCCGTCCGGTCCGGTGATCGTCAGGCCGCTGGCCGTGATCGGGACGCCTGGTCCGCCGCCGTCGGCAACCAGCACCTTGCCGCGCGTGACGTCCAGGTTGAACGGCGCACCGACCGCGGTGGTCAACACCGTGGAGGTGGTCGTGGTGGGGTTCTTGTTGGGCTGCGGCCGCGGGCGTCCGCAGGGGCCACAACGACGAGGCTGACTCCGGTGGCGATGGCTGCTGTCGCGATGATGATGCGGGTGATCCGCATAGTGCCTCCGATGGTAGGAGAGGATTAGGACTATCGCGGCGAGACTTTCCGCCATCAATCCTCATCCCTCCCTAACGCATACGCATATGAGCAGACGTGCGCCCACACCTCGGACGGGGGCACTCCGCAACCTGCTCCCTGAGGAACGCGGTTGAGGAGCGCTTCAGCGGGTCAGGAGGCCTGCGAGCGCTAACTGTGGCTGCGTCCACGCAGGACGGTGGGCGGAGCCACAGCCAGGCGACGTCGCGTCAGATTTGCGGGCGGCGGGACGAGTTCCTGCGCTGGGGACTCGATTGGCTGTGAGCGCCCGACGGCAGCGGTGAGGTGACGGTCGTGTCCAATCGGCCGCGACCTGAGTCTTGCTCAGACATGCAAAAACCCGCCCCCGATCTGGCTATCAGCCCTAGTCGGGAGCGGGTTTCCACTCGTAGCGGGGATAGGATTTGAACCTATGACCTCTGGGTTATGAGCCCAGCGAGCTACCGAGCTGCTCCACCCCGCGTCGGTGAACCCAGCTTAGGTCAGACCCGCTGGATACCCAAATCGAGGGGTGCAACGGCGATCGCGGACGCGGCCGAACCGCCGGTGGAACGCGTTCAGAGGTGCCCGGAAGGCGCTCCGCTAGAATCGGTGCGCTTCCTCGCGCCGCGGGGACAGATCCCGTGGAGGGTAGATGACCTACGTCGCCGCTGAGTCCCGACGTTCGCGAACCGGTATTTCCAAGGTACTCGTGGCCATGCTGGCCATGTCGATGATGGTTCTCTCCGCCTGTACCCCGACAGCCGTACCGAGCGGCACCGCGACCACCGGCGACACCTCAGCCCCCGCGCCCGAGGCTCCACGCACTCTCAAAATTGCCGCCACGCTGGAACCAGCGTCCATGGATCCGTGGCACAACCCGGCCGCCTCAATTCCGCAGGTGCTGCTCTATAACGTCTACGAGACCCTGGTGAAGGTCGACTCCAGCGGCTTGCTCAAGCCTCTGCTCGCCCAGGCCTGGGAGATCAGCGACGACCGGCTCACTTACACCTTTCACCTCAACCCGGCGGCCAAGTTCGCGTCCGGTGCCGCAGTGGATGCGGCCGCCGTCGTCGCCAACATCAATCGGCTCAAGGCCGACACCAAGCTCGTGGACGCGCTCGGCCTGCAGCTGGCCGTCGTCGCGTCCGCCGAAGCGCTGGACGCGACCAAGGTCGTGATCAAGCTGAACAAGCCGTCGTTCATGTGGCTCTACGACATGTCGTCCACGCTCGGCATGATCCTCGACCCGGCCGAGACCGGTGATCTGGCCACCAGCACCGCCGGCTCCGGCCCCTATGTGTTCAAGGCGCAGAACCGCGGCCAGAACGTGATCCTCGCCGCCAACACCGCCTACTGGGCCAATCCCGCCCGGTTCGACGAGGTCACCTTCACCTATTTCACCGATCCGAACGCCGAGAACGCCGCGCTCTCCAGCGGTGATCAGGACGTGATCTCGAACCTGCAGGCCCCGGACGCGCTCCCGCAGTTCGCCGACACCAGCCAGTTCACCACCACGTCGGGCACCACCAACGGTGAAGTGGTGCTGGGCCTGAACCACGAGAGCAAGGCGCTGGCCAAGCTCGAAGTGCGGCAGGCGCTGACCATGGCGATCGACCGCCAGGCACTCCGCGACACCGTCTGGAACGGCCAGGGCGCCCCGATCGGCTCGATGGCCGTGCCCACCGACCCCTGGTACGAGGACCTCACCGGTACCAACCCATATGACCCGGAAAAGGCCAAGGCGTTGCTCAAGCAGGCCGGCTACGAGTCCGGGCTCACCCTGCGGCTTCGCGTCCCGGTCATTCCTTACGCGGTGAAGTCGGCCCAGTTCGTCGCCAGCCAGTTGCGGGACATCGGGGTGAAGGCCACCATCGAGGAGCTCGAGTTCTCCCGCTGGATCGATGAGGTCTACACCAAGGCCGACTACGATCTGACGATCGTCGCGCACGTCGAGCCCCGCGACCTGGGCAAGTTCGCCGACCCGAAGTACTACTGGCGCTACGGCGATCCCGAGTTCGCTTCGCTCTACGCCGCCGCCGACTCGGCCGCGTCCGACGAGCAGGCGGTCGCGGGCTTCAAGCAGGCGGTCAAGTACCTGGCCGACGACTGCGCCGCGATCTGGCTGTTCTCCCTGCCCAACCTGGTGATCACCAAGTCGAACATCTCCGGGGTGTCCACCAACGCACCCGGCCTGAGCTTCGACCTCACCTCGATCACGAGCCGCTAGCCGGGTTAGAGCATGCACGTTGCGGGGCGGATCGGACGCCGCCTTGGCGTGTTCGCGATCAGCCTGCTCGGTGCATCGCTGCTGATCTTCCTGATCACGAAGGCGCTGCCCGGTGACGTCGCGCAGGTGCTGCTCGGCACGGACGCCACCCCCGAATCCGTCGCCGAGTTGCGCCGCGAACTTGGGCTCGACCGGCCGCTGATCGTGCAGTACCTGAGCTGGCTCGGCGGCATTCTGGTCGGCGACTTCGGCCACTCGCACCTCAGTGGCCAGCCGGTGCTTGCCCTGCTGGCCCCACGGATCGCGGTGACCTCGTGGCTGGTCGGCTTCGGCATGATCGGCTCACTCATCATCGCGCTGCCGGCGGGCATGGTTGCTGCGCTCAAGCGTCGCTCCTGGCCCGGTTTCGCGATCAGCGCCGCCGCACAGGTGGGAATGGCGATCCCGGTGTTCTGGGGCGGCATCCTGCTGGTGCTGGTGTTCGCGGTCTGGCTGCGCTGGTTGCCGGCCAACGGCTACGTGTCCTTGACCAAGGATCCGGGCCAGTGGGCCGCTCATCTGGTCCTGCCGGTGGTCACCCTGGCTGCGGTGCAGGGTGCGATCCTGATCCGCTACGTCCGCTCGGCCTTCATCGAGGTGTTGAACGAGGACTACTACCGAACCGCGCGCTCGGTCGGCTGGACGCCGATGCGCGCGCTGCTGCGGCACGGCGTCCGGAACGCAGCCATCTCGCTGGTAACCGTGCTGGGGCTGCAGCTCGCGTCAGTGCTGGTCGGGGCGATCGTCGTGGAGTCTGTGTTCAACCTGCCCGGACTGGGTTCGATGCTGCTCAGCGCCGTCGCCCAGCGTGACCTGCTGGTGGTGCAGGGCACCGTGATGTTCCTGGTGCTCGCGGTACTGCTGATCAGCGCTCTGGTCGACTTCTCCTACCTGCTGATCGACCCGCGCCAAGCCGCCGTCGATTCCGCGGACGGGGGCGCGGCCTCGTGAAGAAGGCACAGCTGGTCGCCGGCCTGGTCCTGGTTGCGCTGGTGGTGATCACCGCCATCGTCGCGGTCTTCTGGACCCCGTTCGACCCGATCCGGGTGGTGCCGTCCCAGCGACTGCTGGGGCCGGGCTGGCCGCATGTGCTCGGCACCGACGGCTTTGGCATCGACATCGCTTCCCGGCTGATGATCGGTGCCCGGACGGTACTGGTCGTCGGCATCATCTCGGTCGGCCTCGCATCGATCGTCGGCGTCCCGCTGGGCATGCTCGCCGGCCAGCTGGGCGGCTGGGTCGACGAGGTGGTGATGCGTTCGGCCGACATCGTCTATGCCTTTCCCGCGATCCTGCTGGCGACGCTGCTGGCCGCGGTCTACGGATCGTCCACGCTAACCGCGATGATCGCCATCGGCGTCGCCACCATCCCGGCTTTCGCGAGGGTCGCGCGCGCGGGCGCGAAACAGGTGATGGCCAGCGACTTCGTGCTCGCTGCGCGAGCGTCCGGCACCTCCCGCTGGGGAGTCGCCGGCCGGCACGTTCTGCCCAACATCGCGCCGCTGATCGGCGTCCAGGCATCGGTGGGTTTCGCGATGGCGATCCTCGCCGAAGCTGCGCTGTCTTACCTGGGCCTGGCGACGCCGCGTCCGAACCCCACCTGGGGCAACATGCTGCGCGATTCGCAACAGTTCCTCGTCACCGCTCCGTTGCAGGCGCTCTGGCCCGGCCTGGCGATCGCGCTGGCCGTGCTCGGCTTCAACCTGCTCGGGGACGGGTTACGCGACTACCTCGACCCACGACTGCGGGAGGTGTCATGACGCTTCTCGACGTGCGCGACCTCTCGGTGAGCTTTGGGCGAAGTCGGACGCCGGCCGTCCGCGGCATCAGCTTCGACCTGGCGGCGGGCGAGCGACTCGGGGTGATCGGCGAGTCGGGTTCGGGCAAGACCGTGACCGCGCTGGCGGTGATGGGACTGCTGCCGGAGAACGCCACCGTGACCGGATCGATCAGCCTGAACGCCACCGAGATCGTTGGTCTGGACGAAGTCGGCATGGCCAGGCTGCGCGGCGACGTGATCTCGATGGTCTTCCAGGAGCCGATGACCGCGCTCGACCCGACCATGCGGGTGGGCCGGCAGGTGGCCGAGGTGCTGCGGCTGCACCAGGGCGCCGAGCCCGGCGCGGCGCGCGAGCGGGTGGTTTCCATGCTGGGCGAGGTCGGGCTGACCGATCCGCAGCGGGTGGCGGACGCCTTCCCGCACCAGCTGTCCGGCGGCCAGCGGCAGCGGGTGATCATGGCCATGGCGCTAATCAACTCACCCGACCTGGTGATCTGCGACGAGCCGACCACAGCGCTCGACGTGACCGTGCAGGCTCGCGTCCTGGAGAAGCTGGACGAGGTGCTCACGGCTTCCGCAGCGGCTTGCCTGTTCATCAGCCACGATCTGGCCGTGGTTTCGCAGGTGTGCCACAACGTGCTGGTGATGCTGGACGGCGAGATCGTCGAACAGGGCACGGTCGCCGACCTGTTCAACCGTCCGCAGCACCCCTATACCCGCGGCCTGGTGGCCACCGCGCGCCTCGACCAGATCGAGCCGGGCGAGCGCCTGCCGACGGTCGAGGACTTCCATGCGAGGCGGCCATGACCGAACCGGTGTTCCGCGCAGAAGGGTTGACCCGCCGCTACCGCAACGGCGGCGCGGAGGTGGTTGCCCTGGATTCGGTGGACCTCACGCTGGACCGCGGTCGACGCCTGGGGATCGTTGGGGAGTCCGGCTCGGGCAAGTCGACGCTGGTGCGACTGTTGGCCGGGCTCGATCGGCCGACGGCGGGCCGGATCTGGTTCGAAGGTACTGAGATCACCGGGCTGCCGGAACGCAGGCTCGGCTTCCTGCGGGCTGCGGTGCAGATGGTTTTCCAGGATCCGCGCTCGTCGCTGAACCCGCGGATGAAGGTGGGTGACATCATCACCGAGCCGCTGCGTTCCCGGCTGGTGCGCAAGGAGTTGGCGGACGGGGACCATCGCGCCCGGTTGGCCGAGGTGCTTGCTGAGGTGGATCTGCCGGCCGATTCCGCCGACCGTTACCCGCACGAGTTCTCCGGCGGCCAGCGGCAGCGGATCGCGATCGCCCGCGCCCTGGCGCCGCGTCCGGACGTGCTGATCGCAGACGAGCCGGTCTCGGCGCTGGACGTGTCCGTTCGCGCCCAGGTGCTGAACCTGCTGACCGACCTGGTGCGTTCGCGCGGGCTGACCCTGATCGTGGTCAGCCACGACCTGTTGGTGGTGCGGCATCTGTGCGACCAACTGGCGGTGATGCGCGGCGGCCGGATCGTCGAGGCGGGTGCGACCGGGGCCGTTTACAGCCAGCCTCGCCAGGAGTACACCAGAGCCCTGCTGGCCGCGATCCCACGCATCAAGGTGGGCTAGCCGTGTCGCTGCGGATCGTCTGCGTACCGGACTCGTTCAAGGAGTCGATGACCGCGGTGCAGGCGGCCGCCGCAATGGCTCGCGGCATTCGTCGGGCCGTGCCGGACGCGGACTGCGTCGAGGTGCCGATGGCGGACGGCGGTGAGGGCACCTGCCGCACTCTGGTGGCTGCGCTGCAAGGCGTTTCAGTGCCGGTGCCGTGCCATGACGCCTTGGGTCGGCCGATTGTGGGCGAGTTCGGATGGGTGGCCGATCGTCGGCTGGCCATTGTCGAGGTCGCGGCCGGGGCCGGTCTGGAGCTGGTCCCGACGCACCTACGGGACGTGCGGACCGCGTCCTCTTTCGGTGCGGGTGAGTTGCTTCGGGCCGCGCTGGACGCCGGCGCGAGCGAGCTGCTGGTCGGGTTGGGCGGCACCGCCACCAACGATGCGGGGGCGGGATTGTTCAGCGCCCTGGGTGTGCGGTTCCTCGACTCGGCCGGCGAGCCGCTGCCGTCCGGGGGTGAGGCGCTGGCACGGCTGGCGTCGGTTGACTGCGCCGGGCTCGATCCGCGGCTGGCCGCAGTGCGGATCGAATTGGCTAGTGACGTGACCAATCCGCTGCTCGGGCCGAGTGGTGCCAGCGTGGTCTATGGGCCGCAGAAGGGCGCGGACGCGGCAGCTGTGACCGAACTGGACGCCGCCCTGACCTGTTGGGCGGACGTGGTCGAGTCGAGTCTTGGCGTGAGCGTCCGCGATCGCGCCGGAGCGGGCGCCGCCGGTGGCTTGGGTGCCGCCTTCCTGGCTTTCACCGGTGCCGAACTGGTGCCGGGGGTGGAACTGGTGAGCCGAGCGATCGGGCTCGCCGAGCACATTGTCGGCGCCGACTACGTTTTCACCGGGGAAGGGAGCGTCGACGCCCAGTCGCTGGCGGGCAAAGTGCCGCACGGCCTGGCCGCGCTGGCCGCTGCCGTGGGTGTGCCGACGGTGGTTTTCGCCGGCCGAGTCGAGCCCGGACTCAGCTCAGCGGACGTCCTGGCATACGTCCCGATCAGCGGTACGGTGGCCGATCTGCCGGCCGCGCTGGCCGCGGGGGAGTGGAACCTGGAACTCGCTGCCGAGCGGGTTACCCGGGAACTGGTCTCTGGTAGGGCACGCTGGACAGAGACACTCTGAGCAACGATCCCTGAGCTCGTCGAAGGGTCGTCCACACGCGGTATCACCAGGGGCTTCGGCAGGCTCAGCCAGCGTTGAGCGGCACTGATCCAGACGCCTAGAGCGCTAGGCGCTCGACCATCTCGTCGTGCAGCGGTCCGTTGGTCGCGATCGCGCCGGGGCCGTGCGGGCCGGCTGATCCGTCCAGGTTGGTGAAGCGTCCACCGGCTTCGGTGACGATCGGCACCAGCGCGGCCATGTCGTGCAGCGCCAGATCGGGCTCGGCGGCCACGTCCACCGCACCCTCGGCGACCAGCATGTAGCTCCAGAAGTCGCCGTAGGCGCGCGTCCGCCAGCAGTCCCGCATCAGGTCGACGAACTGCTGACCACGCCCCGTTTCCACCCAGCCGTGGATCGACGAGTAGGACAGCGACGCATCCTCCATGCTGGCCACCGCGGACGTGCGGCACGGCGTGCCCTGAAGCAGGGATCGGCCGGTGAAAGCGCCCCCGCCCTTGGCCGCCCACCAGCGCCGCGAGAGGGCGGGGGCCGAGACCACCCCCACTACGACCTCATCACCAACCATCAGCCCGATCAGCGTTGCCCAGACCGGCACCCCGCGGACGAAGTTGGACGTGCCGTCGATCGGGTCGATCACCCAACGCCGCGGACCCCAGCCGGAGTCGTCCCGCTCCTCGCCGTGCACCGCGTCGCGTGGTCGGGTACGGCCCAGCATGGCGCGGATCGCGTCCTCGACGGCGGTGTCGGCGTCGGTCACCTCGGTGAGGTCGGGCTTGGCGGTCACCTTCAGGTCGGACGCCTTGAACCGGGCCATTGTGATCGAATCCGCCTGGTCGGCCAGGACGTGGGCCAGCCGGAGATCGTCCAGCAGCGATTGGTCGGGCATGGCCGACAATCTAGTTGCCTGCGCCCGCAGCCAACGCCTGCCACACCGTGCCCGTGGGTGGCGGAATCTAGCCGAACGCCTTCTCCATCCTGCGGAAGGACTCCAGCCGCTCCGCAGCGAGCCGGCCCTCACTCATGGCGACGTCCAAAGCGCACTCCGGGTCGCTCGACAGGTGGCGGCAGCCGCGCGGGCAGTCGGTGACGATGTCGGCGAGGTCCGGGAAGGCCGAGATGATCGAATCGGGCGTCACATGGCTCAGCCCGAACGAGCGAACGCCGGGGGTGTCGATCACCCAGCCGGCGCCCTCTGGCAGCGGCAGGGCCACAGCGCTGGTGGACGTGTGCCGGCCGCGTCCGGTGACCTCGTTGACCTCGCCGACCTGCCGATCGACACCCGGGATCAGCGCGTTGACCAGGGTCGACTTGCCGACTCCGGAGTGTCCGACCAGCACGCTGCGGTGGCCGTCCAGCGCTTCCCGGAGCGTGCTCAGGTCGGCGCCAGGCTCGACCGCAACCACGCGCACGCCGAGCGGACGGTAGGTGGCCATCAGCCCTTCCGGGTCGGCCAGATCGGCCTTGGTGAGCACCAGCAGCGGCTCGAGGCCGGCGTCATAGGCGGCCACCAGGATGCGGTCGATCATGCCCACCCGCGGCGGCGGATCGGCCAGCGCGGCCACAATCACCAGCTGGTCGGCGTTGGCCACGATGGGTCGCTCGAACGGATCGTCGTCGTCCGCAGTACGACGTAGTACGGTCTCGCGTTCCTGCACCTCAACGATCCGGGCGAGGGTGCCTTCGTCCCCAGTCGTGTCGCCGACCAGTCGGACGCGGTCGCCGACGATCACGCCGGTGCGTCCCAGGCTGCGCGCCTTCGTGGTGGTGACGATCGTGTCGTCGTCCAGCAGGCAGCGGAAGCGGCCGCGATCGACGGTGACCACCATCGCTTCCACGGCCGCCGTGTAGGTGGGGCGGTCCTTGGTTCGTGGCCGGGTGCGTTTGCCGGGGCGATCGAAACCGGCGTGCGGGTCGTCGGTGATCGCCTCCCGCGACCTGCGGCTCACGCTTCGCGTCCGATCAGGCGGGCCCACAGACCGGGGAAGTCCGGCAGGGTCTTGGTGGTACAGGCGACATCGTCAAGCTCGACTCCGGGTGTGACCAGGCCGATCAGTGCACCGGCGTGGGCCATGCGGTGATCTGCATGGGTTGCGAAGCTGCCGCCATGCAAGGTGGCGGGAGCGAACTCAAGTCCGTCCGCGGTCTGCCGCACCGCTGCGCCCAACCGGCCCAGCTCAGTGCTGAGTGCGGCCAGTCGATCGGTTTCGTGACCGCGGATGTGCGCCACGCCGCGAATACGGCTCGGCCCGGGTGCGAGGGCAGCCAGGGCGGCTGCTGCCGGGGTGAACTCACTGATGGCGGCGAGGTCGACGTCCGCACCGCGTAGCCCGCCCGCGCCGCTGAGCGTGATGGCTCGATCGGCACCTGCGCCGTTGTAGCTCAATTGCCCACCGAACGCAGCCAAAGCGTCGGCCAGCGCAGACGTGGCTTGCACCCCGTCCGGCCAGGACGTGGTGAGCTCGCCACCGGTCACCAGGGCTGCGGCCAGCAGCGTCGCGGCGTTGGTCAGGTCCGGCTCAACGGCTTCGTCGAGCGCTGCGATCGGCCCCGACGCGACCCGCCAGGTGTTCATGCCCGGCCGCGTCACCGCCACGCCGCGACGTTCCAGCAGTTGGCAGGTCATCTCAATGTGGGGGAGCGACGGCAGGGTGGCGCCGGTGTGGCGCACCTCGATGCCGTCGATAAAGCGGGCAGCGGCCAGCAGCAGAGCGGAGATGAACTGACTCGAACCGCTCGCGTCCACCGTGACCGAGCCGCCATGGAAAGCACCGGAAGCCACCGTGAACGGCAGCTGATAGGGCGTACTCACTGCTGCGCCGAGGCTCGCAAGAGCGCCCAACAAGGGCGTCATCGGCCGGGCGGAAGCGTGCGGGTCGCCGAAGAACCGGGTGGGCCTGGACGCCAGCGCGGCCACTGGAGGCAGGAACCGCATCACCGTGCCGGCGAGGCCGCAGTCAATCTCGCCACCACCTTGCACTGCCACCGCCGGACGGACCTCCAACCGCCCGTCCGGCAGGTCATGGAACGCGGCGCCGAGCGTGCTCAGCCCGACCCGCATCAGGGTGGTGTCACGCGAATCCAGCACGCCAGAAAGAACCGAAGGACCATCAGCGAGCGCGGCCAGCAGCAGGCTGCGCGCACTTGCCGATTTCGAACCCGGAACAGCTACGTGGCCACGGACTCCAGCGGTCGCGACCGGTGCCGTCCAAGCGCTCAAGAAAGCACTTCCGCGACGAACTTGCGGCCCTGCTTCACCGACTTGCGGGCGAGCTTGGCCGCGTCCGCTGCGGTGGCCCGCGCGTCGCGCTCAAGTTCGGCCTTGCGCTTGGCCGCGTCCTTGGCGAGCAACTCGCGCTGCGTGCGCAGCCGCCACACCAGTGTCGGCTTGCCTTCGGTGTCCTGGGCGGCCAGCAGCACGCCACCGAGGAGGGCCACGTTCGTACCGAACTCCGCTTGGGCCGCGGCCTGGCCCGGACCCTTGGTCAGCGGGTTCGCGGCCAGCAGGTTGGGCACGGTGGTCACCGCGAGCACCCCGGCGCCGATTCGCCGGAAGAACCCGGTGGCCAGGCTCGCCCCGCCCACGATCTGGAGTAGGCCGTTCAGCTTCACCAGGCCGGTCGCGTCGGTGGGCACGAAAGCGCGCGCGGATTCGGGCAGCGCGGCAGACAACTTCGGCATCAGCTTCTCCGCGATCGGAGCGGTGGCGGGTGCCAGGTCTTCAGGGTGCGCCAGGGCGCGCACTCCGTTGAGCACGAAGTAACTGGCCAGCATCGAACGGGCGACGAACCGCAGAACACTCATGCCCTATTCCTACCCCGATCATTGCCCTCGGCGCGACCCAACTGGGGAGTTTCAGCGCACATTCTGCGCGCTAGCCTCTTCGGCATGTGCGGACGGTACGCGGTGAGCGCGGATGTGGACGAACTGACCGAGATCTTCGAGATCGACGAGGTGGCCGGACCGTTGCCCGGGCCGGACTACAACGTTGCGCCCACCGACCCCGTGCCGGCGATTATGGAGCGCGACCGGGCCGACGGCCGCCGACGGGTGCTGGCCGAGGTGCGCTGGGGGCTGGTGCCGTCCTGGTCGAAGGACGCCACCGGCGCCGCTCGCCTGATCAATGCCAGAGTCGAGACGCTCGCCGAGAAACCGGCCTTCCGCAGGGCCTTCGCGGCGCGGCGGTGCCTGCTGCCCGCCGACGGTTACTACGAGTGGTACCAACTCCCCGACAGCAAAACGAAACAGCCCTACTTCATCCGTCCGGCCGAAGGCGGGCTGCTGGTGATGGCCGGGCTCTACGAGTTCTGGAAGGCCCCGGACGGTACCTGGCTGGCCACCACGACCGTGATCACGACCGCGGCTGCCGACGAGGTCGGCCACATCCACGACCGGATGCCGATGGTGGTTGCGCCGGAGAACTGGGAGGCCTGGCTCGACCCGGGCTTCGGCATGGACGCGCGCGCTCTGCTCACCGTGCCGGCGCCAAGCCTTACCTACTACCCGGTCTCGACCGCCGTGAACAAGGTGGCCAACGACGGCCCGGAGTTGATCACGCCGCTGAGCTGACCAACCGAGCGGTCCGGGAATAGCAGAGCCGTCCGGTTCCGTTCACTAAGCATGATCGGCACCCTTGGCCAACCGGTGGCAGCAGACGTCCGCCGGCGCCAGGAGCACCCGCTAGGCTCCTTCGTGATGAACCTGCCGACAAAGCCCAGCGAAACCGATACCGGGTTGGACGAGAGCAAGGCCGAGCGCGACCACCGCTTCGAGACTGAGGCTCTGGCCTACCTCGACCAGCTTTACGGCGCAGCCTTGCGGATGACCCGTAGCCCGTCCGATGCCGAAGACCTCGTGCAGGAGACGTTCGCGAAGGCCTACGCCTCCTTCCACCAGTTCACCCCAGGAACGAACCTCAAAGCCTGGCTATACCGAATCCTGACCAACACCTTCATCAACACCTACCGGAAGAAGCAGCGCCAGCCGCAGCACTCCGGGCAGGAGGTCGAGGACTGGCAGCTTGCTCGCGCCGAGGCGCACACCTCGACCGGACTGCGGTCGGCGGAGATGGAAGCGCTCGACCGGATGCCGCATTCCGCGGTCACGGACGCGATGAACGCGCTGGCTCCCGACTTCCGGCTCGCGGTCTACCTCGCTGACGTCGAAGGTTTCGCCTACAAGGAGATCGCCGAGATCATGGGCACTCCAATCGGCACGGTCATGTCCCGGTTGAACCGCGGCCGCAATCAGCTGCGCGCCAACCTTGCCGACTTCGCCCGCGAGCACGGACTGATCGGGGACTCTGATGGTGAGTGAGTTCGAAGACTGCACCGAGGTGCTGCGCAATCTGTACGCGTTCCATGACCACGAGTTGACTCCGGCCGAGGCGGACGAGATCCGCCACCATCTGCTCGCTTGCGAGGGCTGCCTGGACCACTACGACGTCGAGGCCGCGCTGCGGATGCTGGTTCGCCGCTCCTGCTGCCAGTCGGCACCCGAGTCGCTGCGATTGCGGGTCCGGGCCATCTACTCCCAGACGATCCTCATCACCGAGCTGACCGACTAGCCCCTCCGACCCTGCGCGGTCCCGCTCGATTCGCCGGCCCGCCCGGCCCCACCTATTTCCCGCCGGCGAAACTGACAGACGCCGGGGACTCTTCGCAGGCATTCGTCAGTTTCGCTGGCGGGAACCAGCGGACGCGGTGCGCCGACCGGGCGTCCGCCTGACCAGGGACGCCTGAAGCGGGGACGGATGAACACGCGAAAGCCCCCGCCGAACCGGCGGGGGCTTTTCGATTACAGCGGCGATCCTCAGGCGTTCGGGCGCTTGCCGTGATTGGCTGCGCTCTTCCTGCGGGAACGGCGCTTGCGGCCACCCTTACCCATCGTGGTCTCCTTGAAGTCGACTCGGGACTCGCGCCGAGCGGCGCGAGGGCCCATTCTGCCAGCCCACGCGCGAAGGAGTCCAACCGAAGTCGGTTAGGGTGGCGGTCATGCAGACCATGGAGCAGGTCATCGCCCGACACTGCGTCCTCGAAGACGAGGACCGGGAGTGGCTGGAACTGCTGGTGGACGAATGGTCGCTTCTCGCCGACCTTGCTTTCGCCGACCTGATCCTTTGGGTGCCCGACGCTGACGACAACGTGTTCTGGGCCTGCGCCCAGGTGCGGCCGACCACCGGGCCCACCTCACTGGAGGATGACGTGGTGGGGGAGGAGATCGCCTACGACCCCGAGCACCTGGTCACCGAGGCGTACCTCTCCAGGGAGATCAGCCACACCAGCGGCAACAAGCTGCATGCGGGCATCCCGGTGGACGTGCAGGCGATTCCGATCCTGGCGGACGACCGCTGTCTTGGCGTTGTGGAGATGCACACCAACCAGATGGGCGTCCGTGCCCCAGGGGCACTTGAGGACGCCTACCTGGAGGCTGCGCAGGTGTTGGCCGGGATGGTGCACCGGCACCAGTTCCCGCTGGGCGGTGACCGGCGGGTGCCGTGGGTCTCACCGCGGGTCGGGGACGGCATGATCCGGGTCGACCAGGCGGGCATGATCCGGTTCGCCAGCCCGAACGCGCTCAGCGCTTACCGCCGGCTGGGCCTGACCAGCGATCTCTACGGCGAGAACTTCGTGGCGGTCACCCGCTCGCTGCTGCGGGAGAAGGTCCCGGTCGAACGTCCGGTTGCCGCGAGCCTCGCCGGTCGCGGCTCGGCCGAGCTAGACCTGGAGACCACGACCGCCAACGTCCGCCTTCGCATTCTCCCGCTCACCGGCGAGGACGGGCCGGACGGACTGCTGGTGATGTGTCGCGACACCACCGAACTTCGTTCCCGCGAACGCCAGTTGGTGACCAAGGACGCGACGATCCGCGAGATCCATCACCGCGTCAAGAACAACCTGCAGACGGTGGCCGCGCTGCTGCGCCTGCAGGCCCGCCGGATCGAGTCACCCGAAGCCAAGGGCGCCCTCAGCGACGCGATGAAGCGGGTCGCTGCGATCGCGGTGGTCCACGAAATCCTGTCGCAGGCTTTCGACTCCTCGGTGAAGTTCGACGACGTGGCCGACCGGCTGCTGCGCATGGTGGGCGATGTGGCCGCCACCGGCGGCAAGGTGCGGATGGTGCTCCAGGGCTCGTTCGGCTACGTGCCCGCCGACGTGGCCACCAGCCTTTCGCTGGTGCTCACCGAGCTCTGCCAGAACGCCATCGAGCATGGCCTGCGGGACAAGGCCGGCGAGGTGCTGGTGATCCCGCAGCAGTCGGACGGCGAACTCAACGTGGTGGTGAAGAACTTCGGCGAGCCCCTACCGGAGGACTTCCGCATCGGCCGGTCGACCAGCCTGGGGCTCTCGATCGTGAGCACGCTGGTGGCCGACCTTGGGGGTCAGTTCACGCTCGCGTCCGATGATGATGCGACCACGGCCACCGTCCGGGTGCCGCTGCGCTGACGCAGGCCGGGGTCTCGACGGGCTCGACCGGTCGGTCAGGATCAGCCGTTGCGGACGCGCATGCGCGCGGCGCGACGCTTCATGGCGCGACGTTCGTCCTCGCTGAGACCACCCCACACTCCATGGTCCTGACCGGCATCGAGAGCCCACTGCAGGCAAGCCTCGCGTACGTCGCAGCGGCGGCAGACCTTCTTGGCCTCCGCTATCTGCATCAACGCTGGTCCCGTGTTGCCGACCGGAAAGAACAACTCCGGATCTTCGGTCAAGCAGGCAGCCTGATGGCGCCAATCCATGAAGTAACACTCCTGTTCGAGGGT
>JAKOQD010000039.1 GCA_029778515.1 Actinomycetes bacterium | reverse complement strand
GCGCCCAATCAATGTCGGCCCAGTCAGCATTCCGACCCTCGACCGGACGACCGTGGGCGCCGCTGGCCGCCATCGCGCCGGTGCCGTATGGCGCCCGGCCGCCGGTCGCCATGCGCCCCTTCGCGCCGTTCGTCGCACCAGCGCCGGCGCCGAAGGACGAGTGTTCGTGGGTGCCGGTGGCGCTCAACAAGTCAGCGGCCACGGAGCCGTCATCCAGACACCCGGCCGGGGTTTGCCCGTCCGCCAACGCGGCTTCGGCAGCTTTGCGCAAGTGGTCACGTCGGGGTGCGGTCATCGTCTGCAGCACCTTGCCCAACGCCTTCGCTGCTGGGGTCGGCAAGGTCGCCGCCAACTTGGTCGTGCCATCACCCAGGTCGTGCATGGTGACCGTCGCCAACCGATAGGCCCGACGCTCCTCATCCAACAGTTGAGCCTCAAGATGATCAGCGACTTCGGCCGCGGTCTTCTCCGCAGCTGCCAGAGCGACTTTCGCGGCACGATCCAGCAAGCCCGGGTTCATGTGCGCGGCGTCACGCACCAGCGCCGACTCGACCCGCTCCCGGTCGGCCAGCGTCACACCCTCGGGCAGCTTGTCCATCGCCTTGACAATGATGCCCGCGTTCCGCTTCGACACCCGGCCAGACTCGAACGCCTCCCGCGTGCGGTCCAACCCACCCGCCAAAGCGGTCGCCAGGACCACCTCCTGCTGAGCCGCGGCACCACCAGAGCGGGTCGCCGCTGCCATCCACGCCGACGTCGACGAATGACCCCACTGCCGATGCACCTGCTGCCGATCGGCGGCAGCAACCAGAGCCAACCGCACCGCCTCAGCCCGCCGCGCCACCCGGTCGGCCTCCTGGACATCCGCCGACGAGATCAGCACGCCAGCCTCAAGAGCAGACACCTGGGCCAGGATCCGGTCGAACGCCGCATGCACCAGCGAGGTCGCCACCCCCACCACCGCAGGCTGCACCCCCGCCCCAACAGGCAGCCCACCGGACGGCATACCGCCGGCAGGCGCTGGGTCGAGGTGAGTGATCGTCACCCCTTCATATTACTCGAACACAGATACGAACACAAGCCAAAAGAGTCCTAAGTGGCAACAGATTTTCCAAGCCGACAAGTCGAGCGAAAACACATCAAACTCGGCGGCTGCACGGCATACCGGAGCCGTTTGCTGACTCGAGCGGCGCAGCGTTGAGGAAACCATGAGGACCCGACCCATTGTCCGCGAGCGACCGGGCACCGACCCTGGGAGTGACCGCCACAGCCGACCGATCCACACCCCAAAGCCGGACCTCGCGAAGGAGACCTCGCATGAAACT
>JAKOQD010000255.1 GCA_029778515.1 Actinomycetes bacterium | reverse complement strand
GGCACGCCAGTGCGCTGCTGCATCTGCTCGACGATGCCCGGCAGCGCGTCGATGGCTTCGTCGATGTGGCTGTCCGCCGCCTGTGCAGGCGGCGCGATCAGCAGACCTCCCAGGACACCCGCCGACAGACCCAAGGAGATAGTTGAACGCAGCATTTTCGTACCCTGCCATGAGAACGATCACTTGACCAGCCTTTGACGCAGACCCGTTGCCTGTGCCGGACAGGCGTCAGCGCAGCGCCGCGCGAACCTGCCTGTGCAGTTCCACCTCGCGTCCACGATCGACAGGACCCACCACCACCGCCCTGATCCCCGAACCAGGCAGCGCCTGCCGCAGACTGTCGTGAACCGGCACGCCATGAGCGGCGAGCAATGCCCGCAGGTCGGTACCGGTAGGCGTGCCGAACACCCGCTCGTAGACGTCGGCGAACGCCGGTGCCGCCTGTTCCAACGACCCGAAGATGCCACCGCCGTTGTTGTCGACCACCACGAGGACCAGGTCAGGCACAGGTTCGTCGGGGCCGATCACCAGTCCGTTCTGGTCGTGCAACAGGGCCAGATCGCCGAGCAGCGCGAAAGCCAGGCCGCCGCCGACGCTCTGATGCGACAGCGCTGCGCCGATTGCCGTGGACACCAGCCCGTCGATGCCATTCACACCCCGATTGGCCAGGACTCGTGGCGGATCGGGCCGGACGGACGCCACAGCCTCCAGATCGCGAATGCTGCGGGAGGACGCGACGAAGACGAGGTCCTCGGTGCCGGCGGCCTGCCAGACATCATGCGCCACGTGCAGTCCGGTCGGGGCGGGGTCGGAGGCCAGCACTTTCTCCACTGCGCGCTGGGCGGCAGCATCCGACATCAGCCAGCTGTCCAGCCAGTCGCTGGCTTCCGGGACTTCGGCGGACTCGGGCGGCGCCGGCACGGAACCCAGCACCGCCCCGGCGGTCCGGGTGGGGTCCGGCCAGGAACCGGTGCGCTGGGTCTCGGCGTGCAGGTGCACCGGCGCGCTGCGGACAGCCGCGAGCACACCGCGGCTCAACCCGATCTTGCCGATCGTGACGACGACCTCGGGAGTGTGCGCGTCGAGGAAGGCAGGGTCACCGGCCAGCAGCGTGAAGTGCGCCAGCGTGTATTTGCCGGAGCGGGCGTTGCCCGAAGGCTCGCTGTGCAGCGGCCATCCGCATGCCTCGGACAGTTCCACGGCCGCTGCGGCGTCGTCCGGATCGTCGATGTCGCCGACGATGACCAGACCACGGCTCGGCAGCGGACCATAGGCCAGGTCCTCCAGGATCTCGTCGATGGGTTCCTGGACAGTGAGCATAAGCCGGCGCTCCAGCGTCCAGGCACGCATGACCTGCAAGGTCTCGCCGGTCTCGTCGACGAAGGGCTCGCTGTCATGGCCGTCCAGCGGTTCGATCCACGTGTCGTCGCCGTCCGGCACCAGCGGCTCCCGGAAGCCGATGTTGAGATGCACCGGACCGCGCTGCCACGGATGGTTCGCGATGACGAACGCCCGGGCCACGGTACTGCGCCAGTACGCGACCTGCCCCAGCCCGCCGTGCGGCGCCTCCATGTCGACGGACCATCGCACGACGCCGTCGAAGATGCGGACCTGGTCGATGGTCTGGTTGGCCCCCGTCTCGCGCAGTTCGGCGGGCCGGTCAGCCGTGATGACCAGCAGCGGCAGCGCACTGTGAAACGCCTCCTGCACGGCCGGCGCGAGGTTGGCCACCGCGGTGCCCGACGTGGTGATCACGGGTACCGGGATGCCGCCGGACTTGGCCAGCCCGAGCGCGAGAAAACCGGCGCTGCGCTCGTCGATGCGCACGTGCAAGCGGATGTCACCGCGGTCATGCGCGCGGGCCGCTTCGATGGCCAGTGGTGCGCTGCGCGAGCCCGGCGCCAGGACCACGTCGTTGACCCCGGCGCGGACGAGTTCGTCGATGATCACACGGGCGGCAGCCGTCGACGGATTCACCCGACCACTGTGCCACGAGTGACCACGCGCGAACTCCCCCGCTTGCGTCAAACAGCCCCACCTAGACCGGCGATGAATCCGCCGCGGCGGCGATGCGGGTTCGCCAGTAGTCGAGGTCCTCGGCGACCGGCTCGAAGTCAGGCTGCGGGTAACCCGTGAACCGCATCCGGCCGGCATCGGGGAGTAGCGGCGGGCAGGTGTCGTCCAGCAACAGCGCGCCGGTGCCCAGGCCACATGCCAGCGGCGGTCGCGGCAGGGTGCAGGCCGCAGCGAGCCCGGCGGCCAACCCGATCGACGAGTCCAGTGCACTGGAGATCACCACCGGCAGCCCGACCCGCTGCGCCACCGCCAGCGTCGCGGCCACGCCTCCCAGCGGTCCGACTTTGAGCACGGCCACGTCGGCCACCCGCGCCGCATCGTCGAATCGACGGTCGACCCGCAGCAGTTCGTCGGCGGCCAGCGGGACGTCGACCAAGGCCCGCAGTTGCGCCATCTCGTCGAACGTACGCACCGGTTGTTCCACGTACTCCAGCCCGAAGTGACTCAGCGCCGAGATTCGTTCGGCCGCCTGCGCCACAGACCAGCCACCGTTCACATCGATCCGCAGCCGGGCGTCCGGGAGGGCAGCGCGGACAGCTGCGACCCGGCCGAGATCGTCGGGATCGCCCACCTTGATCTTGATGGTGCGGCAGCCGCTGGCAAGCGCCATCTCCGCCGCCTGCTCGGGTCCGACGGCGGGAACGATGGCGTTGACCTCCACCTCCACCCGGCACGGTTCGGGCCAGCCACCGTCGGCCTGCTCGATCGCCGCGGCCAGCCAGCGGGCATCGGCCGCGACCGAGTAGTCCGGGAACGGGGCGAACTCACCCCAGCCCCGCTCTCCTTCGATCAGGCAGCCCCGGCGCTCGAGGAGGTCGCGGAAACGCGTCCGCAGCCGCAGCCGGAAGGGGCGCAGCTCCCGGTCGGTCATGCGTTCAGGCTACGCGGGGGTTCGGGCCTGCCCCCCTTTCAGGCGTTAGAGCTTCCGACATGCGTTAGATGGATTTGTCCGTTTTGCCGCTAACGGATGTCGCAAGGTCTAACGGATGTCAATCCACCTGGTGCAAGTGCCGCGCTGCGGCGCGTCGGGGGACAATAGCCGGGTGTTCGACCTCCGAAGTGTCCGCGAGCGGCGAGCATTCTCGGTCGCTGGCGCGCCTCCTTCGGACCACGAGGTAGTGCTGCGTACCTCAGGCAGTTCGGCGACTGCGAAGTTCGTGGCACACACCTACGAGGCCGTGGAATGGGCAACCCGCACATCTCGGCACGTGCTCGGGGACGACGGCTGGCGCTGGTTGCTGATGCTGTCACCGGAGTCCACCGGCGGATTCATGACCGTGGCCCGCAGCGTGCCGGAACCACTGGTGTGGCCCGGGGTGGGCGGGCCCTTCGACGCTGCCGAGTTCGTCGACTGGTATACCGGCGGCGCACAAGCCACGTCCCTGGTGAGCACACAGCTTGCCCGGCTGCTCGAGACTCCCGGAGGCCCGCAATTACTGGCATCGCTGCAGGTTGTGCTCGTCGGAGGCGGCCCGCTGCGCCCCGATTTGCGTGAGCGCGCCGAAGCCCATGCGCTCCGCGTAGTCGCCACCTACGGCGCCACGGAGACGCTCGGCGGCATCGTGTACGACGGCGTCCCCTGGCCGGGCGTCAGCGTGAACCTGCGCGAGGGTGAGATCCGTCTGGACTCGCCGAGTCTGGCGGCGACCTACGTCCCGGGGCCGGCAATCCCGCGGCCGTGGGGCACCGGCGATCTGGGCCGCTGGCAGGACGGCCGGCTGCAGGTATTGGGCCGTCGCGACGACCAGGTCACGGTGAAGGGCGTGAATCGCCACCTGTGGGAGTACGAAGAGCAGGCGCTGGCCGAACCGGGGGTCACCGAGGCCGTGGCGGTCGCAGTGCCCGACACTCGCGACGGATACCGTGTGGTCGTGTTCGTCGAGGACGACACCCATCGGCTGCCCCGCCTGGACTCCGGGAAGCCGGACCGGCAGGAGTTGCTCAGGAGGGCACATGGCGACAGTCGCTGAGTGGGTCGAAGGGGCACGTCCCCGCACCCTCCCGGCTGCCATCGCCCCGGTCGTCGCCGGCGCCGGCGTCAGCGCCTTCACTGGCTCCAGCCTCAGCCAGAGCGCAGCCATCCTGCACGCAGTCCTCGCCCTGATCGTGGCGCTGGCACTGCAGATCGGCGTGAACTACTACAACGATTTCCACGACGGGATCCGCGGTACCGACCAGGTCCGGGTCGGCCCGGTCCGGCTGGTTGGCCAAGGCCTGGCCGCTCCCACGAAAGTGCGCACGGCGGCCTTGATCAGCCTGGGTGTGGCGGCAGCAGTGGGTCTGCTGCTGGTCATCCTGAGCCGGGCATGGGTGCTCTTGCCGGTGGGGGCTGCGGCGATTCTGGCGGCGTGGGGGTACACCGGCGGGTCCCGGCCCTACGGCTATGCGGGACTCGGCGAACTGTTCGTCTTCGTGTTCTTCGGGCCGGTGGCAGTCTGCGGGACCACGGCTGTAACCGGCGGCGAGGTCTGGCCCTTGGCCGTCCTCACCTCGGTGGCAGTCGGGTTGCTGACCGTGGCCATCCTCGTGGCGAACAACCTGCGCGACGTGAAACTCGATGCCGAAGCCGGCAAGCACACGCTGGCGGTACGGCTCGGCGAGGATCGCACACGCACGTTCTTCGCGATGTGCCTCATGGTGTGCTTTGTGCTGGTCGCCTGGATCGCACTGACCAGCACCTGGTGGGCGCTACTGGGGATGCTTGGGGCCATCCCCGCCGTGAAGGCATCGCAGGAGGTGCTCGAACACGCCTACGGGCGCGGGCTTATCCCCGTGCTGCAAGAGACCTCACTGGCCCTGCTGCTGACCGGCGTCGGACTTGGCGTCGGCTTCCTCGTCGGCTGACGGCTCCTGCAGCGCCGGCTGCATGTGGTCTTCCTTGGCAGCGGCCTCGTCGATCTTCGCGTTCATCCGGCCCATGACGCGGCCGAAGCCGGCGCTCATCTGACCGCGCGGCTTGTCCAGCCAGACCAGGCTCAGGGCACCACTGAGCAGGAAGGCCAGCACCAGCAGCAGGAACCCCCGGGCACCGGTCAGGTAGAGCAGACCACCGACGGCCAGCAGCAGCAGGATCCGCAGACCGGTGTACAGGAAGAAGGCACGTCCAGAACTCACGGTCCCAGGGTACGTCGTGTACCTCGGCAGCCTTTGTGGCGGCGGCTCATCGGACGTACGATCGAA
The DNA here is from genome assembly GCA_029778515.1 of Actinomycetes bacterium. The sequence goes on along the minus strand of JAKOQD010000255.1, from coordinate 2,724 downwards.
TCATGGTCAGGGTCCTTCTGGTGCTCGCGGCGCTGGGGTTGACCATTTTCGCGCTCATCGACCTGTTCAGCATGGCCGCCGAGGATGTGCGCGGCGGCAGCCGGTTCGTCTGGGCGGTGGTGATCCTGCTGGTGCCGGTCGCGGGACCGGCACTGTGGCTATGGCTGGGCCGGGCGCCGTCGGAGGAACCGCGCCACTTGGGGCCTGATGACGACCCGGATTTCCTGCGGGGTTTTCGGCCCTGACGGGCTCGGGTTGGGGAACGGACGTGAGTCGGGCATCTCTCCCGTCGCGAGCGACAGCTAACCCACTCGTGGGGCAATCGGTTCGGGAAGTACTGATTAATGCTGTTCTGAGCGAAACGGGGCTGAGCGGGTGAGATGTGGTTTCCCACATCGTGTGTCATAGCAGCGCTATGGCACTTGATGTGGGGGACCGCAGATCGCTCGGTCAGGCTCGTTGCAGCCAGGGCATGATTAATCAGTGGTTCCTTAGCACTCTGGGCATCGGTGAGCACTAGGGTCGCCCAGAACCCGCCCGTCGTGCTAACGGATGCCCGGGATGCTCACGGATCGGTTGTGCGGGGCCGGGGGGAGGCGAAAGTTCCGGGCTCACCGGAGCGCGACTACACCCCGGAGTACGAGTGCAGACCGGTCGCGAAGAAGTTGACGCCGAAGAAGTTGATGATGAACGCGGCAAACGCGATCAAGCTGATGACCGCGGCCTTGCGGCCCTTCCAGCCCGCCGTGGACCGGGCGTGCAGATAGCCGGCATAGACGACCCAAGTGATGAACGCCCAGGTCTCCTTGGGGTCCCAGCCCCAGTAGCGACCCCACGCGTTCTCGGCCCAGATCGCACCGGCAATGACCGCGAACGTCCAGACCGGGAAGACGAAGGCGATGGTCCGGTAGGCAAGCGCGTCCAACCGCTCGGAATGCGGCAACCGCGAGGCCAGTCCCGACTCCTGGGTGCCGCGACGTTCAGCCCGGTCCCGGATCAAGTACGCCACCGTGAAGCCGGCGCTGAGCGCGAACGCACCACCGGAAATCGCTGCGGCGCTCACGTGGATGACCAGCCACCAGGACTTGAGCGCAGGGACCAGCTGGGCGCTTTCGGTGTAGAGGATCGTGACGGCCAGACCCAACGTCAGCAGCACCGACCCGATCACCCACACGCCGAGCCAGCGCAGGTCCGTGCGGGACGAGGCGATCAGGTAGACCAGCGCCACCGCGATCGCCGCGGCCAGTGAGAACTCGTACATGTTGCCCAGTGGGAACCGCTGCGCTGCCAGACCGCGGAAGATGAAGCCGGCGATCAGCAGTCCGGTGCCCAGCCAGCTCAACGACAAGGCGATGTTGCCGGAACGCCGGCCCGGCTCGCTGGCCTCGATCTGCTCGCTGACGGGCGGACCACCAGCACCCACGAGGACCGGTTGCTTAGCCGCCAGCGGGACCCGCCGGGCGGCCAGCGATGCCGCGAACATGAACAGCGCCAGCGTATAGACCAACATCGAGGCGTACACCATGAAGTTGCTCAATTGGGCCACGGTCATTTCCCTTCGGTCAGCAGGGCGCTAAGGTCACGGACGTCGTCATGGACCCGGCCACCGCCGGACTTGCTGAGGCCCGCTACTTCAGAAACTCCAGTCACTGTATCCCCCGAAGCGCGTACCCACACCCGCCGCCGGTGCAACAGCAGCGACATGCTGACGCCCAGTACCACGAAGGCCGCGGCAGCCAGGGCTAACCAGCGGCCGGGGTCGTGGGCGATGGACACGTTGGCGAAATCGCGGAACCCCACGAACTCGACGGTCATGCCGTCTGGCAGCTGCCAGGAGTCGCCCGGTTTCAGCGCTTTGGTGCCGATCCGCTGCAGGCCCGACGTGTCGAGTTGGTAGACGTTGCCGCCGGCGGGCACGTCGCCGGTGAACGCGCCGAGGAACAGCTGCGGGTCCTGTGCGGCGGGGAACGTCGACACGGGCCCCATCACCGGATCGATCGTGGCGGTCGGCAGGAACAGCCCCGTGAGGGCGAAGCCGGGGTCGAGGTCCGGCAGCTTCACGACACCGGCCGAGGTGAGGTTGCCGTCCCGGGGCAGGAAGACCACGGCGTCGTCGTAGACGACCTCGCCCTTGGAGTCCCGGATTCGGATCTCGGGGGCGTAACCGTGGCCGGTCAGGAACACCTTGACCCCGCCCACCAGCAGCGGGCTGTTGACGCTGAACTGCCGCTGTTCTTCCGGCGCGCCCGGCTTCTCGCTGACCAGGGCTGTGGCTTCGAACTGCCGTGGCGCGCCGCGCTGCTGCCCGCTTTCCTGGAACGTGGCGGTGAAGTCCTGCAACAGCACCGAGAAGGGTGAGATCTGATCGGGGTTCACCAGCCGGCCCTTGCGGAAGGAGTCGAACTGGGTCAAGGAGCCCGTGAAGCCTTTGCCCTCAACCACGATGACCTTGGCGGACCAGCCGAACAAGCCGCCGACGGCGACCGCGAAGAGCAGCAGGATGAAGCACATGTGGAAAAGCAGGTTCCCGACCTCGTGCAGATAGCCCTTCTCGGCGGCGACCCAGTTCCCCTCCCGGCGAACCCGCCAGCGATTGCGGCGCAGGAACTCCTCGGCGGTGTCCAGCGCGTCCGGTGTGCCCGCGACTTGGGCGTAGGCGGGCATTCGGGAAAGTCGGGACGGTGCTGCTGGCGGAGGTTTGCGCAGCACCTTGATGAAGTCGGC
>JAKOQD010000254.1 GCA_029778515.1 Actinomycetes bacterium | reverse complement strand
GCTTGACGGCCAGGTAGACCTTGACCATCTTCAGCACGCCAGCCGGCAGCTCGTCGCCCTGCGTGAGCTTCTTGCGCTTCTCTTCGAAGGCCAGGTCGAAGCTGTGGCGGGTCTGCTCCAGGCTGTTCTTGATCGACTCGAGCTGGTTGGCCACGTCGTCATCCGACGGGCGGATGTCGAACCAGTGGTACTTCTCGACCGAGGCCAGGTAGGCCTTGTCGATGACCGTGCCCTTGGCGATCTTCTGCGGGCCGCCATTGGCGGTCTTGCCGTTCAGCAGCTTCTCGATCCGGTCGAAGGCGTCGGCCTCGACGATGCGCAGCTGGTCGTTCAGGTCCAGGCGGAAGCGCTTGAGCTCATCGTCGATGATCTGCTGGGCGCGCTTGTCGCGCTGGATGCCTTCGCGGGTGAACACCTGCACGTCGATGACCGTGCCGTTGGTGCCCTGGTCCACGCGCAGGCTGGTGTCCTTCACGTCGGACGCCTTCTCGCCGAAGATCGCGCGCAGCAGCTTCTCTTCCGGCGTCAGCGTGGTCTCGCCCTTGGGCGTGACCTTGCCGACCAGCACGTCGCCCGGCGTCACTTCGGCGCCGATGTAGACGATGCCGCTCTCGTCCAGGCGGGCCAGTTGCTGCTCGCTCAGGTTCGGGATGTCGCGGGTGATTTCTTCGCTGCCCAGCTTGGTGTCGCGGGCCATCACCACCAGTTCCTCGATGTGGATCGAGGTGTAGCGGTCGTCGGCGACCACGCGCTCCGAGATCAGGATCGAGTCCTCGAAGTTGTAGCCGTTCCAGGGCATGAAGGCGACCAGCATGTTCTGGCCCAGGGCCAGTTCACCCAGGTCGGTCGACGCGCCGTCGGCCACCACGTCGCCGGCACCCACCAGGTCACCACGGCGCACGATGGCGCGCTGGTGGATGTTGGTGTTCTGGTTGCTGCGCTGGTACTTGATCAGGTTGTAGATGTCCACGCCCACTTCACCGGCCACCGTCTCCGCGTCGTTGACGCGGATCACGATGCGGTTGGTGTCGACGTAGTCGACGATGCCGCCGCGGCGGGCCGTCACCACGGTGCCCGAGTCGACCGCGGCCACGCGCTCGACGCCGGTGCCCACCAGCGCCTTCTCGGGGCGCAGGGTCGGCACGGCCTGGCGCTGCATGTTGGCGCCCATCAGCGCGCGGTTCGCGTCGTCGTGCTCCAGGAAGGGCACCAGCGAGGCCGCCACCGACACGATCTGCGCCGGCGCCACGTCCATGTACTGGATGCGCTCGGGCGAGGTCAGCACCGATTCGCCGGCTTCACGGGCCGAGACCAGTTCGTCGGTCAGCGAGCCGTCCTTGCTCAGCGAGGCATTCGCCTGCGCGATGACGTACTTGCCTTCCTCGATCGCCGACAGGTAGTCGATCTGGTCGGTCACCTTGCCATCGGCCACGCGGCGGTACGGCGTTTCCAGGAAGCCGTACTCGTTCAGGCGGGCGTACAGCGACAGCGAGTTGATCAGGCCGATGTTC
>JAKOQD010000253.1 GCA_029778515.1 Actinomycetes bacterium | reverse complement strand
TCCCGCTACTACATTCAGGGCGAAACGATGGAGAGCATCGCCCACCAGTTGAAGCTCTCCCGCTCGTCGATTTCCCGGCTGCTGAAGGACGCGCGTGAGACCGGTCTGGTGCGGATCAGCCTCGCCGACCACAGCGGCTCGCAGTCGCCGGCGGCAGCCACCCTGAGCCGACTGTTCGGCGTCCGCGTGCACATGGTCTCGGTGCGGGAGAGCGCCAATGAGAACCTTCGCTTCGACCAGGTCGCCCGGCTTGCCGGACGTCTGCTCACCGAGGCGGTCGGCGACCACATGTACATCGGGGCGGCCTGGGGGGTCACGCTCTCGCACGTGGTGAAGCATTTGGGACGGCGTCCGCTGGTCGGGTCGACCGTGGTGCAGATCAATGGCGGCGCGAACCAGCGCAGTTCGGGCATTCCCTACATCGGTGAGATCCTGCAGTCGATCGGGGACGCGTTCGACGCCCGGGTGGTGCTGTTCCCCGTCCCAGCCTTCTTCGACTACGCCGCGACCAAACAGGCGATGTGGCGCGAGCGGTCGGTGCAGAACGTGCTCAGGCTGCACGAGATGCTGGACGTCGCGATCTTCGGTGTCGGCTGCCTGGAGGGACGCGTCCCCTCGCACGTCTACACCGCCGGCTACATGGACGCCGCCGACATGCGGCAACTGGCAGCGGACGGAGTCGTCGGCGACGTCTGCACGGTGCTGCTGCGTGAAGACGGCACCTACACCGACATCCCCTACAACGAGCGCGCCACCGGCCTCACCCCGGCCGAACTGCAGCGCGTTCCTCGCCGCATCTGCGTGGTCGCCGACCCGTCCCGCGCGCCGGCAGTGGTCGGCGCCCTGCGTGCCGGCGTGGCCACCGACCTGGTGCTGGACGAGGGCACCGCGCGCGCGATCCTGGACCGCGTCCGCGCCTGAACGAAAAGGGGACGGTTCCTTTCCCGTTCAACTTTCCCTCAGCTCATGCGAGGTGTCGGTCCGAACTGTGGAAGACCTGAACGAAGAGGGAACCGTCCCCCTTTCAGCCAGCCCCTTTCAATCAGCCCTTCGGTTCAGCCGTCCTTGAACGCCCTGCGGGACGCGGGGCGATTTCCCACCGTCAGGGACGCAGGTTGCACGTCTGCGCGACCTCGCCCGTTGTTGCTGAAACCCGCACCCTGGGCTGACTAGCCTGCGAAGGGAACGCGCGCTGCGCGCTGCCCGGACGGCGAGGTCGGCGTCCGCGTCCCAGCTATAGGGAGGTCAACGTGAGGAAGCTGGCTGTTGACGTCGTGGTCATTGGCGGCGGCTCGACCGGAGCGGGCGTGGTTCGCGACGTGGCGATGCGCGGCTACAGCACGGTGCTGCTCGACCGGGCCGACCTGGGTCAGGGCACCACTGCCCGATTCCACGGGCTGCTGCACTCCGGCGGACGTTACGTGGTCAGCGACCCGCTGTCAGCCACGGAATGTGCGCAGGAGAACGTCATCCTCTCCCGCATCCAGGCGTCCGCGATTGAGACCACCGGCGGCTACTTCGTCACCTGTCCCGGCGACGACCCGGAGTTCGCCGACAAGTTCCTGGCCGGCGCGTCGGCGACCGGCGTCCCGGCGCAGGAGATCCCGGTCGCCCAGGCACTGAAGGCCGAGCCGCGGCTCAACCCGGGCATCCTGCGCGCGATCGAGGTGCAGGACGGCTCGGTGGACGGCTGGCAGCTCGTCTGGGGTGCGGCCCGCTCCGCGGAGGCCTACGGGGCGCAGATCCTGACCTATCACAAGGTCACCCGGATCACCCGGGACGGAAACCGCGTAGCGGCCGTGCACGCCATCGACCTCAAGAATGGCGAAGAGGTGCAGATCGAGTGCAACTTCGTGCTCAACTGCGCCGGTCCGTGGGCCGGCCAGATCGCCGCGATGGCCGATTGCGAGCCGGTGGACGTGATCCCCGGGCGAGGCATCATGATCGCGATGAACCATCGCCTGGTGAACCGGGTGGTCAACCGCTGCATCTACCCGGCGGATGGCGACATCCTGGTGCCGGTGCACACCGTCAGCATCATCGGCACCACGGATGTGAAGGTCGACGACCCCGACAATCTGGCCATCGAACTAGACGAGGTGCAGCAGATGCTGGACGCCGGCGAGATCCTGATTCCTGGTTTCCGCCAGTCCCGGGCACTGCATGCGTGGGCGGGCGCACGTCCGCTGATCAAGGACAAGCGCGTCGCCGCTGCCGACACCCGGCACATGAGCCGCGGCATGGCGGTCATCGACCACACTCCCCGCGATGGGCTGGACGGGCTGCTGACCATCGGCGGCGGCAAGCTCACCACCTACCGGCTGATGGCCGAGCACATCGTGGACGCGATGTGCGCCAAACTCGGCGAGACCCGCGCCTGCCGGACGGCGGACGAGGCCATCCCCGGCTCGGAATCGGGCAAGAACTACCTGGTCACCCACCGCCTCGAAGCCCGCGAAGAGGACCGTTTCGACGACCAGATCCTGTGCGAGTGCGAACTGATGAACCGGAAGATGTTCACCGATGCGTTGGCCGAGCAGCCGAAGGGCTCGTTCGACGACCTGCGTCGGCAGCTGCGGCTGGGCATGGGCCCTTGTCAGGGCGGGTTCTGCACGACCCGGGCAACTGGGGTCGCGCTGGCGTCCGATCACATCGACGTCGAGCGGGCCACCGGTCTGCTGCGACTGTTCCTGAAGAACCGCTGGATCGGTTTGTGGCCCATCCTGTACGGCGAACAGGTGCGCCAGACCGCACTCGACAACTGGATCTTCCGATCCACGCTCGACGTCGAACACCTGCCCGAACCAGTCAGTGAGGTGACACTGTGAGCCGCGTCATTGTGATCGGGGCCGGCCTTGCCGGCCTGGTGGCTGCCAACCGCCTGGCGGACGCGGGGGCGAACGTCACCATGCTGACCAAGGGGTTGGGCGGGCTTCAGCTCGGCCAGGGCACCATCGATGTGCTCGGCTACCGCCCGCAGCGGGTGACCAACCCGCTCCTGGAGCTCAGCGAGGCGTTCCCTGAGGCTGGCGAAGGCGACCGGGTGCACCCCTATTCGGTCATCGGGGCCAAGGCGGTCCACGAAAGCCTGGCGTACCTGCTGACGATCGTCCCCGACCTCCTGGTCGGTGACGCCGAGGCCAACTACCAGTTGCCGACTGCGGTGGGCGCGATCCGTCCCACCTGCCTGGCGCAGCCGAGCATGCTCGCCGGCAACGTCGCCGCCGGGAAGAAGTTCGCGATCGTCGGCCTGCGGCAGTTGAAGGACTTTCAGCCCAAGCTGATCGCCCAGAACCTGGCCCGCACTGACCTGCCCGAAGGCGGACGGGTCACCGCGCGCGACCTGATGCTCGACTTTGCCGCGCGCGAGCCGGAGATCGACTCGTTCGGACTCACCTATGCCCGCGCGTTCGACGACCCCGACTACCGCGCCCGGTTCGCGGCCGCGCTGAAGCCGTTGCTGGCCGAGGGTGAGATTGTCGGGCTGCCGGCCGTCATCGGCATCAAGGACGCCAATGCTTGGCGCGATCTAGCCGAGCGGCTCGACCACCCGGTGTTCGAGATCCCGCTGCCGCCGCCTTCAGTGCCGGGCATGCGGTTGAACGAAGCACTCACCGCGCGTGCCAAGGCGAAGGGGGTGCGTTGGGTACCCGGCGTCCGGACCATCGCCTACCACGCCCTGGATGGCCGGGTGACCGCGGTCAGCACCGCGACCGTCCCGGCGCCCAAGGAGTACAAGGCGGACGCGTTCGTGCTGGCCACCGGTGGATTCGAGTCCGGATCGCTGACGCTGGACTCGTACGGCAACGTCACCGAGACCCTGTTCGGGCTGCCGCTGGCCGGCACCGACCGTCCGCTCGTGCACGGTGATTACTGGGGTGCCGAGCAGCCGCTGTTCGAGGTTGGCGTGATGGTGGACGCGCAGATGCGTCCGCGCGCAGCGGCCGGGGTACCGGTGTACTCGAACCTGTACGCCGCCGGCGGCATCATCGGCGGCACGTCGCGGTGGCGCGAGTTGTCCGGGGACGGCATCGCGCTGGCCAGCGCACTCAAAGCAGCCGATGCGATTCTGGAGGAGTTGGCATGAACAGCAAAGGCTTGGAGTTCGCCGGCCACGAGTTCGCCCGGGCCAGCCTGGACGCGTGCGTCAAGTGCACGATCTGCGAGACGCAGTGCCCGGTTTCGGCGGTGACGCCGCTGTTCACCGGCCCCAAGTTCGTCGGTCCGCAGGCCGAGCGGTTCCGCAACGGCGAGTCGGTCGACCACTCACTGGACTACTGCTCCAGTTGCGGGACGTGCACGCTGGTCTGCCCGCAGGGCGTCCAGATCGCCGAACTCAATTCGCAGGCGCGTGCAGTGATGAAGGCCGACCACATGCCGCTGCGCGACCGGCTGATCGGGCAGACCACGCTGATGGGCATGGCGATGACGCCGGTGGCGCCGATCGCGAACGCCGCGCTGCACAACGGCGTGATCCGTACGGTGATGGAGAAGGTGGTCAAGGTGCATCGGAATGCGCCGATGCCGCCGGCCCAGACCCAGACGTTCGAAAGCTGGTTCCGCAAGCGGACGCAGCCGTCCGGACCGTTCCCGCGTGGAGCGGTGGTGTTCTTCCACGGCTGCGCGGGCGGTTACTTCGAGGTGGAGACGTCCAAGAAGACCGTCGAGGTGCTCGAGCACCTGGGTTACGAGGTGCTGGTGCCCAAGCAGGGGTGCTGCGGCCTGGCCCAGCAGTCGAACGGGCTGTTCGACCAGGCCACCGCCTCGGTGCTGAAGCTCTGCGACCAGCTGCGGTCGTCCGGTCGCGACCTGACGATCATCTCTTCGTCCGGGTCGTGCACGGGCATGCTCAAGCATGAGGCGCACGAGATCATGGGCGTGTCCGACGAGCGATTGAAGGATGTGGGGACGCGGATCCGCGACGTGATGGAGTTCCTGCTCAACCTGCATGACTCCGGAGAGCTGCCGACTGACTTCCAGCGGATCGAAATGACCGTGCCTTACCACGCGCCCTGCCAGCTGAAGAGCCAGGGCATCGGCAAGCCGGCTTTGGAGGTGCTGAAGCTGATTCCCGGCCTGACCGTGGTCGATTCGGAGAAGGTCTGCTGCGGCATCGCCGGCACTTACGGGCTGAAGAAGGAGAAGTACGACATCGCGCAGGCGGTCGGGCGTCCGCTGTTCGAAATGGTCAAGGAGACCAACCCGAACCTCGCATTGTGCGACACCGAGACCTGCCGCTGGCAGATCGAGCAGTCCTCCGGCGTGAAGACCGAACACCCGATCTGGATGGTGCACCGCGCGTACGGTCTGAGCTGAATCTGGGCGCTGGTGAGGCGGCGACTCCACCGGAGGGTCACTCGCCGATCTACGGCTGGCCTCGTCCCGATTCGGAGTGACGGTCATCTCAGGTCGTACTCAACCCAGTTTTGGCTGGTTATGGCGGGGGGATGGGCTGCCTGTACTGAGTCGACCCAGTTTTGACTGGTTGTGAGGCCAGAATTGCCGTCCATAGCCGGTCGAAAGTGGGTTGTTCCCGTGGGCTGCTCCAGCGGGCGCGTCATAGCCGGTCAAAACTGGGTTGAACCACGAATTGCCGCTGACTGCGGTCCCGAACGAGTGTCCGGGGAGGTGCTGGGAGATCCCGGCCTTCGCCGGGATGACGTCTTAGTTGTTCCGGGACGACGTTTTAGTCTTCGTCGCTCTGGTGCTCGACTGATGCCTGGTGCTATTCGCTTCGCGCTGCCGCGGCGATCAGAGCTGTGCCGTGCAGGCGCAGCCGCCCGTCCGCGTCGAGGTAGTGGGTACTGACCCGCCGCCAGGCTTCGCGCATGGCCGCTTGACCATCGGCCGGCCGGGCCAGGTAGACCTGGCCGATACTGGCCACGCCACGCTCGGCTGCGCTCCACCAGAGGTCCGGGTCGGCAACGTGCTCGAAGTCGTGCAGCCACGCTTCGCGGACGCTCAGGCCGGCGGCGGAGAGCAGCCCGTTCAGCCCGTCCGGCGTCCGTGGGAACTCGAGGTGGGCGGGCAGCGTGGCCTTGGACAAATCGCTCACTCCGGCTTCGGCGACGACCTCGTCCCAGATTCGGAAGAGCGGGCCGCGCTCAGCCGGCCAGATCGAAACCCCTAGTCGGCCGCCCGGACGCAGCAACTCACCCAGGCGACGAGCGGACGCCCCTGGATCGCCGACATGGTTGAGGACGAAGTTGGCCGTGATGGCGTCGAAGTCGCCGTGGCCCAGGTCGAGGTCGGGAAGCGCGCCTTGTCGCAGGACGGCGTCCGGGGCGGCAACGGCTGCGAGCGCAAGCATGTCCGCGTCCGGATCGGCGGCGGTCACCCGGACGCCACGTACGAGCGCAGCCACGGCCACCGCGCCGGCGCCGGTACCCACGTCCAACAGCCGCTCACCCGGCTGCAGGTCCAGCGCGTCCAGCATCGGGCTGATCGCGTGGGCGCACTGGCCGGCGAACGTCTCGGCGTACGCCTGCGCCCGGCCGCCCCACTTGGCTCGGGACGCCATGTCGAAGGCGAGGGACATGGCGTCAGGCGCCGGGCCTGGGCCGATCCTCGAACGCGCGGACGTACACCGGGGCGTCCGGGGTCGAGGCGGCCTTGTCGTAGCGATAGCCGAGGCCGACGAAGCCCGGCAGCACCACCGGCGTGTAGGTGCGATTCCGCACCAGCCAGTACGCCATCTCGCCGCGGGCCCGCTTGGCGTAGAACGACACCACGCTGCGGCGTCCACGAGCATCGACGTCCTCAAACCGCGGCGAGATCATCCTGACGCCGAGCCGCTCGGGCTGCAGCACCCCTGAGTACTCGCCGGAAGCCAGGTTCACCACCACCGGCGCGCCCGGCGAGCCGGGAATGTCTTCGGCCAGCAGATCTGTCACCAGCGTTCCCCACCAGTCGTAGAGGTTCTTGCCACGGACGGTTTCCAGCCGCGTCCCCATCTCCAGGCGGTAGGGCTGGATCAGGTCGAACGGACGAAGCAGTCCGTACAGCCCGGACAGGATCCGCAGGACCTTCCCGGACTCGGTGAAGTCGCGCGGCTGGAAGCGCCCGCGTACGCCAAGCTGGCGATACACGTCGCCGTCGAAGGCGAGCAGCGCCTGCCGGGCATTGCTGCGCTTCATCGGCAGTGAGAAATCTGCCCAGCGCTGGGCGTTGAGCGCGGCCAGTTCATCCGAGATGCCGGAGAGCTTCGCGAGCTCGGCCACCGACTTGTCACGCATCACGTCGACCAACTGCACCGACTCGTTCAGCAGCCGCGGCCAGGTCGTCTTCAGGTAGGGAATCGGACTCTCGAAGTCCAGCGCCTTGGCCGGAGACAGCAGGATCAGCACGGCCGAAGCCTAGCCACGCACGCGTCGTCCGGCATCAGTCCTCAGGTGCTCGCCAGAGCACGGCCAGCGCGACGTTGGTCACAATCAGCCCGACCAGCCCAGCCAGATACCCGGTGGTGATCTTCTCCGGACGCTTCTGGCCCACGACGGCCATCACGGTAGCCACGACCGCGACCACCAGCTTGATGCCGATCTTGGCGTAGTTGAGGTTCCACTGCATGGCGCCGGCGATCCCGGTGATCACCAACCCGGCCCCAACTGCCAGATACAGCCCGTGCGACACCGCCGAGGCGACCTTCGGCTGCTTGAAGTTCGCCACGATCGCCCCAAGCGCTACCGCCCAGCCGAGCAGGTGCAACACCACCAGAATCCCCACCAAGATGTTCATGGCGCCGAGCCTACAAGCCGGCGCTGACATCGCCGTGGTCGCCAGCGTCGTCCCTCTCCCAGGTCTCGGCCTGGCCTCGACGGCCAGCCTTCTGCCGGGATGACGGTGGATCTGAGCTCAGGGGGACAACACCCGGCAGCGAATTCCGGCCGCCGAAGCCAGGCGCAGATCCAGCGTCGCCAACGGTGCGGACGCAAGCTCGGCCGCGGCCACATACCAGGCGTCATAGCCGGTTAGGTTGCGCCGGAGTTCCCAGATGCGCTCCGCACAGGGCGCGAAGGGCACCGCCTCCACCGGGAGCGCGAGCAACTGCTGCTGGGCGAGGCTCGCCGTCGGCGTCGGCAGCTGACCGGAACACTCAAGGCGTCGCAGGATGTTCGTCACTTCGACGAGCAGCAAGTCCGGCGCAAGGAGGTGCTCGTCGATCAGCACCTGGTCTGCCCAGGCACCCGCGTTCCCGCTGTCGATGAGCGCCGCCACTACCACGGACGCATCGACGACCAGCGTCATCGCCGATCCGCGTCGCGCGCGGTCAGAATGTCGTCAATCTCCAAGGTGACTCCCACCACCTGCTTGCGGCCGCGGGCTTCAGCCACCCAATGATTGATGTCGGGACGGGCGGCGAGCCCCACCAACTGGGCCTTGAGGAACTCCTGCAACGACCGCCCGTCCGCTGCGGCGCGACTGGCCAGCTCCGCGACCACCGCGTCCGGCAGGTCTCGAATCGTCACCGCTTTCGTCATAGCAGCAAAATAGCAGCACAAGCAGCAGATTGACAGACACGCCGGGAATGCTGTCGCTCGCCCCGTGGTTCCACGGATAGAGTTGGCAGCCCAAAGAACGCCAGAGGAACCATGTCCGAAATCCGTGAAGTCATCATCATCGGCTCCGGCCCGTCCGGTTACGCGGCCGCGATCTATACCGCCCGCGCCGGCCTCAAGCCGCTGGTGTTTGAGGGTGCGCTGGCCGCCGGCGGCGCGCTGATGAACACCACCGAGGTGGAGAACTACCCCGGCTTCACCGACGGCATCATGGGTCCCGACCTGATGCTCGCGATGCGCGCCCAGGCCGAGCGGTTCGGCGCCGAGATCGTCACCGACGACGTCGTCGCGGTCGAACTGACCGGCGAGGTGAAGTCCGTCACCGACGCCGAAGGCAACACCTACTCGGCGCGCACCGTGATCCTGGCCATGGGCTCGGGCTACCGCAAGCTCGGCCTGCCCGCCGAGGAGGTCTACAGCGGACGCGGCGTGTCGTGGTGCGCGACCTGCGACGGCTTCTTCTTCCGCGACAAGGACATCGCCGTGGTCGGCGGCGGCGATTCCGCGCTCGAAGAGGCCACCTTCCTCACCCGCTTCGCCAAGTCGGTCACGCTCATCCATCGACGCGACGAGTTGCGCGGCTCCAAGATCATGATCGACCGCGCCATGGCCGACCCGAAGATCACCGTCGCCTGGAACTCGGTGATCACCGACCTCCACGGGAACGGGTCGCTGGCCGGCATCACCCTCACTGACACGGTCACTGGCGCCACCCGCGAGTTGCCCGCCCAGGGCCTCTTCGTCGCGATCGGACACGACCCGCGCTCGGAGATCGTCCGCGGCCAGGTTGAGGTGGACGCGTCCGGCTATGTCCTGGTCGACGCGCCGAGCACCCGTACGAACCTGGCCGGAGTGTTCGCGTGCGGCGACCTCGTCGACCACACCTACCGCCAGGCGATCACCGCTGCCGGGACGGGTTGCGCCGCCGCGCTGGACGCAGAGCGCTACCTTGCCGCACTGTCGGACGCGGCCGCTAACGTCGCTCCCGCTACCGCTTCCGTCTAGGAGAACGAATATGGCCAATGTCGCCGAAGTCACCGATGCCACCTTTGCCGCGCAGGTGCTGCAGTCGTCCAGGCCAGTGCTGGTCGACTACTGGGCCGACTGGTGCGCGCCGTGCAAGCAACTGTCCCCGATCATCGACGAACTGGCTCGTGACTACGGCGACAAGGTCACTTTCCTCAAGCTCGACACCAATGTGAACACCGCCACCCCGGTGAACTACGGCGTGCTGAGCCTGCCGACGATCCAGATCTGGGTCGGTGGCGAAGTAGTGAAGTCGTTCACCGGAGCCAAGCCCAAGTCGATACTGCTGAAAGCCATTGACGAGTACCTGTAGTCGACTGGTCGGCACCTTCTGAGATCCCGGCCTACGCCGGGATGACCTTGGGCTCAGGCTGAGCAGCTAGCGCAAGCGGTGGAGACCGGTCCCTGAGGAGCTCGGCGCGAGGAACGAGCGCCGAGCGTCACGAAGGGCCCTCATCGAGCCACCCGACTAAGCATCAGGGCAACCGCCGGGTTGGCTCCGGTCACAGCCATGCGCACGCCGGGGTGATCGGCCTGCCACACTCGGAACAACTCGTCGACAAACCCCTGCCCCACCATCTGAACGCCCGTGAAATCGAGCACCACTCGGTCAAACTTCTCCAAGCCTGCGGCGAAGCGCTTCGCCTCGCTGCGGCTGAGAAACTCCCCGCCTACCCGCACCAGCTCGATCCTGGGTGTGGTGCGATCGAACTCGCCTGCGGTGGTGTAGGCCGCGAAGACGTCGACCAACTCACGTGGGGTGTCCAGCTCAAGGACCAGTCGGACGGTGGTGCCAGCGTCCGAACCGACCCCCAGCGCTATGTCCGGAGTCAGGTTGTCGAAGCTGACCTGGTAGCCGTTCGCTTCGATACTCAGAACGTCCACAGCCTTTGAAGTGAAGAAGATCCCTTCGCCGGAGTGTCGGTCTGGAGCCGTGGTCCGTTTGCCCTTGGTGAGGTCGACGATCGCGTCCGCCGGATCGGCATACCCGAACTTGCTCGCCATCCTGCGAAAAGCTCCTACCCCGTCGTCCCTGATCTCGACCTCAAGCTTGCGACCGGAGACCCGCAGCGCGACCACGACAATGGCGCCGCCCGAATGGTCGATCGCGTTATTGACCATCTCAGTGACGGCGTAGCCGAGGATCGTCCTGGCTCGCGGCGGAATCGCTCCAGATTGACCTTCGACAGCGGTGCGAAGATCGGCCCACACCTCATCTTCGGCGAGCCCTGCGAGCGGGTAGGTCTGGCTCCAGCGCACTCCGGGACCTGCTGGCTCCGAGCGGAACGCGGCCCACTCCCGATGGAGCGTCTCCGGCCGGTAGCGGCGGTGCCCGCCGGGCGTGCGGACGCTCGACAGGACGCCTCGCTCGGTGAGCTTGCGCAGGTAACTGGTGGATACGCCCAGCAGCTTGCTCGCCGCCCCGATCGGAAGCAGATCCGGCTCCATGAGCACCAAATCTACACCAGTGTAGATTCATCGGAAAGAAATCTACACTCAAGCCGGAGATTCGAGCCAGGCGGCGACCCTTCGTGACGACTCGCTCGTTCCTCGCGAGTCTCCTCAGGGATCGTTTTGTGGTGAACTCGTTCCTCGCGAACGCTCCTCAGGACCGTTTGGGGTCAGCGCAACTCTGAGCGGACGGCTCCGCCGGCCGGCTCGGGCGGGGCCACCGGACGCAGCGAGTCCATGAACCGCTCCAGGGCGCTGCGCACGCCGCGGCGGTCGGCTACCGTCCGGTCGAGCTCCAGGCGCCACAGGCGCTCGTCCAGGCCGCGGGTGAAACCCACCGCACGCAGGAAATCCCGCGGTGGCGCGCTGCAGCGGACGTGCGTGTTCGAGCCCTGCGCGAACACCGCGCGCACCCGCTGCTCGACCAGACCGGCGGCAACCCGCTGCACCAGTTGCCGGCCGTGCCCAACCCCGACGTGGTCAGGCGATACCCAGGCAGACATCACCATCGCCTGAGTCGCGTCTTCCATCGGCCCGACCAGCAACAACCCCGCCACCTCGTCACCGACCACGAGCCTCGCCCCACACCAGCCCCACAGCGTGGCCGCCGACGCAGCCCAAGGCGTGTCCGTGCCGAGCACGCGCCCGCAGTAGGGACACGGCAGCTCAGGCAGCTCGGCCAACGTCACCATCGACAGTCTCGGCACTTCACCCCCACTGCTCCATTCCCGCCGCTGAGGCTTAGTCTTTTCCTCAAGCGGTGGAGTCCATGTGACCACCGTGTGAGTGGGTCGGTTTCATCCTAAGCGGTCGGTACGGCAGGCTGTGAGGGTGAGCCTGCCTGAACCGTCCCGCCGCGACTCGCGGCTGGACCCCTACATTGACGCGTACGCCGAGCGAACCCATGGCCTGACGGTCTCCGCCGTCCGAGCTTTGTTCGCCGTCGCCAACCGTCCCGAGGTGGTCTCACTGGCCGGCGGCATGCCGAACATCACCGACCTCCCCCGCGAAGCGCTCGGACGCGCCGTCGACCGGCTGATCAGCGAGCGCGGCACCCAGGCGATGCAGTATGGCTCCGGACAAGGCGAGCCGTTCATGCGCGAGCAGATCGTCGAGGTGATGGCCGAGGAGCACATCCACGCTCACGCCGACGACATCGTGGTCACCTGCGGTTCGCAGCAGGCTCTCGACCTGGTCACCCGCGTCTTCGTCGATCCGGGCGACGTCGTGCTGGCTGAGGCCCCCAGCTACGTCGGCGCGATCGGCACGTTCCGCGCGTACCAGGCCGAGATCGTCCACGTCAGCATGGACGAGCACGGCATCGAGCCGGACGCGCTGCGCGCCGCGCTGGTCAGCTGCAAGGCGGCCGGCAAGCGGGTGAAGTTCCTGTACACGATCCCGAACTTCCAGAACCCGACCGGCGTCACCCAGTCCGTCGAGCGCCGCCGCGAGCTGCTGGCGATCGCCAAGGAGCACGACCTGATGGTCGTCGAGGACAATCCGTACGGCCTGCTCACCCTCGAAGCCGAGCCGAAGCCCGCGCTGCGCTCGATGGACGACGAGCACGTGATCTACCTCGGCTCGTTCTCGAAGATCTTCGCGCCGGGCTTCCGGGTGGGCTGGGTGCTGGCCCCGCACGCCGTCCGCGAGAAGCTGGTGCTCACCCAGGAAGCGGCCACGCTGTGCCCGCCGGTGTTCAGCCAGTTCGCCATCGCCACCTACCTGCACGAGTTCGATTGGCGTGGTCAGATCAAGGTTTACCGGGAGATGTACCGCGAACGCCGGGACGCGATGCTGGCCGGCCTGGTCGAGCACATGCCACCCGGCACGACCTGGACGCATCCCAACGGCGGCTTCTTCGTCTGGGTGACGCTGCCCGAGGGCCTCGATTCGCAGGCCATGCTGCCGCGGGCGATCAGCGCCCGGGTGGCCTACACCACCGGCACCGCCTTCTACGCGGACGGCCTGGGTAGCCGCAACATGCGGCTCTCGTTCTGCTTCCCGACGCCCGAGCGCATCATCGAAGGCACCCGCCGGCTGGGCGAGGTGCTCGCGCAGGAACTCGAGATGCACCACACCTTCGGCCTCGGCGTGGACGCCCCCCGCCACTTCGACCTCACCACCGGGCCGGCGCCCGACATCAGTTAGGGATCAGCTATGACAGACCAACCGACCCATGGCCCGATCGTCGTGCTCGCTGGCGGGCTCTCCCACGAACGCGACGTGTCGCTGCGCTCCGGACGCCGGGTCGCCCAGGCACTGCGTGATCAGGGCCGCGAGGTGATCGAGTCCGACCTCACCCCCGATCTGATCGAGTTGCTGCGCGGCCTGCAGAACCCGGTGGCGTTCCCCGTCCTGCACGGCGGCGTCGGCGAGGACGGCGGTCTGCAGCAGGTGCTGACCCTGCTGGACGTCGCCTACGTCGGCTCCGAGCCGGGTGCGTGCCGGCGGGCGTTCAACAAGGCTGTCGCCGGTCCGCTGATCGCACAGGCCGGACTGGCCCGGCCCCGGCTGGCTGCGTTGCCGCACGACATGTTCCGCGAGCTCGGCGCGGCCGCGCTGGTGGCCGCCCTGGGTGAGCGGATCGGGTTCCCGATGATCGTTAAGCCGGCGCGCAGCGGTTCGGCGCTGGGTTGCACGAAGGTGAACGCGGCGGCCGAACTCCCGTCCGCGATGGTCGGGGCGTACTCGTACGGTGACCTGGCGGTGATCGAGGAGTTCGTGGACGGAACCGAGGTCGCGGTCACTGTGATCGAGCAGGACGGGGTGCCGGTCGCGCTGCCCGCGGTCGAGATCCGGCCGAACTCGGGGATTTACGACTACACCGCGCGCTACACCGCCGGCGAGACCCGGTTCATCGTCCCGGCCGAGTTGGGCGACGAAGTAGCGGACGCGTGCGCCGAACTGGCGATCGCCGCGCACCGCGTCCTCGGGCTGCGGGACCTGTCCCGCTCGGACATCGTCGTGCGTCCGGACGGCACTCCGGTCTTCATCGAGGTGAACTCCGCACCGGGCATGACCGAGACGTCGCTGCTGCCGCAGGAAGTCGAGGCCGCCGGCTGGGACTTCGGCGTGCTCTGCGGGCAGCTCGTCGACGGTGCCTGGGCGCGCCACGTGAGCGAGCGCGTCGGCTAGCCTGCCCATGTGGGAGTGCGCACCAAGCAGTGGCTGATCGCCGTCCTTGGGGCCGCGATCACGCTGACCATGCTCTGGCTGGGCCTGTGGCAGATGCGCGTGTTCGAGGACAAGGAGAACGAGTCGGCCGCGCACCGGGCGATGCAGCCGCCGGTCGCGCTGCTTGACTACGTGACCGCGGACGGGACCGTGGGCGACATCTACGGCAAACCTGCCTCCGTTGTCGGACGGTATCTACCTGAGCAGCAGGTCGCGGTGGTGTCCGAGGATGGCTCGGTTCGGGTGTTGAGCGCTCTAGAACTGGTGGACGGACGGGTGCTGCCGGTGGTGCGCGGCGTGCTGGTTGCCGGTTCGAACGAACTGCCCGCGCCGCCGGCTGGTGAGCTGACCCAGGCCGGGATTTTCCTGCCGTCCGAGGCTGCGTCTGACAACGAAGCGACGGTAACTGGAGCAGAGACCGGCGGATCACCCGAGGCGCTCGGCTCCGTCCGTCTGGCGGCGTTGGCGCAGACCTGGCCGCAACAGCTGATGCCGGGGTTTATCACCTTGTCAGCGTCGGATTCCGCGGCTCAGGGCCTCGACGAGGCCACGCTAAGCCTCCCGTCCGGCGAAGGTTCGATTCAGAACGCCGGCTACGCGCTGCAGTGGTGGGCGTTCGCGGCGTTCGCGGCTTTCATGACGTGGCGCTTCGTGCGCACGATCGGACGCCAGGGAACCCTCGGTACGCTGTCAAACCAGGAGGAAGAATGAGCCAGCAAGAGACGGTGACCCCCGCGATCAGCCCCGAGCAGGTGCCCGGGATTCGAGGCGCGCTGCTGCGCTATCGGATCATGGCCTACCTGGTCGGAGTGCTGTTGGTGGTGCTCGTGCTGATCGGAATGCCACTGAAGTACTTCGTAGACAACGGCTCCGTGGTGACCTGGACCGGTGTGCCGCATGGCTGGCTCTACATGATTCTGCTGGTGACCGCCTACGACCTCGGCCGCCGCGTCCACTGGCCCTGGGGGCGCCTGCTGATCATCGCCTTGGCCGGAACCGTCCCATTCCTTTCCTTCTGGGCCGAGTACTCAGCCCGCAATGATGTCCAGGCCCGATTGCGCGACGCCGAGCTCCGCTAACGGT
>JAKOQD010000252.1 GCA_029778515.1 Actinomycetes bacterium | reverse complement strand
CCAGAACCGGCAACAGCCGGCGCGACCAAGCCTGCATCGCCACCTCCCCAGGCATCAGGAGTCTGGCACACCGCCCAACCAAGAACCAGCCCTTTGATGATTTATCCACAGGCTCAAGCGAAGTTCGTACACTTGTCCACAATTCGCACACGCGTCACGGCAGAGAATTCCGCCCAACCGGTTAGGCAGCTAGTCCCGGAACACCTTCAAGGTCAGTCCCTGCATCTCGGGATCCTCGTTCCAGGCCTGCCGCAGGCGATCCTTCATGGCCATTGCGGCAGCCTCCGCATCCGCTGCCTCGGTGATCGCCCGGGTCACCGCCACCCGACGCGCCCCGGCCGCCAGCACCTCGTCCAGGTTCGCGGCGGTCACTCCCCCGACCGCGAACCATGGCTTCGACTCCCGATCACCCGTCGGCGCGACCGAGGCCGCGTAACGCACCAGCGAAAGCCCAGCGCTGCTGCCGCCAAGCCCGCCGAACGCCGGCCCGATGGTCAGGTAGTTCACGTCCGCGTCCGCCAGCGCAGCGTCGATCTCGGCGCGGGAGTGGCAGGAGCGTCCGATGAGCGCCCACTTGTGCAGGAAGCCGCGCGCGAGCCGCGCACCCATGCCGCGCTCGGGCAGGTGCAGCAGGTCGGCCTGGAACTCCTGCGCCAGCGGACCGGACTCGTACGCGCAGACCAGCCCCTGGTACCGATACCCGACCGAGCGGACGGCGTTCAGCGCGGCCAGCAGTTCGGGCTGGGTCGCCTGCGGGTCGCGCACCTGAACCGCGTCCACCCCGCCGGCGAAGGCGGCGTCCACGAACTCGGCAAGGTCGCCCTGCCCGGAGCGGGTGCCGGTGATCAGCATCAAACGCGCGAGTCCCAGCCGGGTCGCCAATCCCAGTAGCGCAGTCACGGCGCCAGCCTAACCAGCGGCGGGTCGATGCGGGTGAACTTGGTCCCGACCTCTACAATCGCCTCTAGGTCTGGACGGCCCACTTCCTCGACTTGTCCGGAGCAAAAAGTGACGACCATGAACAACACCGATCCCCTGGTGGGGCATGTGGTGGATGGTCGCTACGAGATTCTCCGCAAGCTGGCTCGTGGCGGCATGGCCACCGTTTACCTCGCCACCGACCGCCGGCTCACCCGAACCGTCGCGATCAAGGTGATGCACGACAATCTCGGCAGCGACCAGGACTTCGTCAGCCGCTTCGATCGCGAGGCGCGTGCCGCCGCCCGGTTGTCGCACCCCAATGTGGTTTCGGTGTTCGACCAGGGCATGGACGCCGGCCGTCCCTACATGGTCATGGAGTACGTCGAGGGTTCGACCCTGCGAAACGTGATCACGCGCGAAGCCCCGATGGAGCCGCAGCGCGCCCTCGACCTGCTGCTGCCGGTGGTCGCTGCGGTCGCCGCCGCGCACGAGGCGGGCATCATCCACCGCGATCTCAAGCCCGAGAACGTGCTGATCTCGGGACGCGGCCAGATCAAGGTGGCCGACTTCGGCCTCGCCCGGGCGGTCACCGCGCACACCGCGACCGCCAACGGCATGCTGATCGGCACCGTCTCCTACATCGCGCCCGAACTGGTCACCCAGGGCCACGCGGACACCCGCTGCGATGTCTATGCGCTCGGCGTGGTGCTATTCGAGATGCTCACCGGACGCAAACCGCACACCGGCGACACCCCCATCCAGGTGGCGTACTCGCACGTCCACAACGAGATCACCGCGCCGTCAGCGAGCGCGCCGGCGATCTGGCGGGACAGCCGGTCCGCCATTCCGCCCTACCTGGACGCACTGGTGCTGGCCGCGGCCGCGCGGCAGCCCGCAGACCGTCCGGCGGACGCCCGGGTGCTGCTCGACCACCTGCGCCAGGCCCGGGAGGCGATCGAACGTGGCGTGAGCGACGATCCGGCGTTGACCGCCCGGATGCGCGAGACCCGGTTCGACCCGACCAGTTCGGTGACCGAGGTGGTACCGACCATCGCGGCCGAGCCCGAGGTGCACCGGACGGCGACCCTGCGGTTCACCCCGTCCACGCCGATCAGCCCGAGCCATCCGGGCGCTGCGGACGGGATGCCCTATTACGACGCACCCGCGCCAGTCAGTCCCTCGGCAGCGCCGCTGGTGGAGCGCCGCGTCCGCAAGCGTCGGAGTGGTGTGGTCAGCCTCGTGCTGTTGCTGCTGGTCACGGCGATCCTGGGCGTGGGCGCCTGGTATCTCCTCGCCGGACGGTTCACCGCCACCCCCGACTTCGACAACCTCGACCGCGCGGCCGCCACCAAGCTGGCGGCCAAGCATGGCCTGCAGTTGGTGTTCAACGAAGAGTTCAGCGAGACCGTCCCGGCCGGACAGGTAACCCGCACCGAGCCCAAGGCCGGTGACCGGGTCGTGATCGGTGGCTCGGTGACCGCGTTCCTCTCCAAGGGCCAGGAGCGTTTCCCGGTCCCGTCCCTCGTCGGACGGACGGTCGACGACGCCATCTCCGCGCTGAAGGAGAGCAACCTTGAGGTCGGGAAGACCCCCGAGGTCTACGACGAGAAGGTGGAGATCGGCTCGGTGGTGAGTGCGTCGATCGAGGCGGGCCAGCCGGTCAAGCGCGGGACGGTCGTCGACCTCAATGTCTCCAAAGGCCCGGCGCCGGTGAAGATCATCAGCTATGTCGGCAAGACCTTCGACGAGGCCAAGGCGTTCTACGAGAAAGCTGGTCTGGTCGTCGCTCGCGCACCCGAGGACAAGTTCAGCACCAAGATCGCAGCCGGCAGCATCATCTCCCAGGACCCGAAGAAGGGGACCCTCGAGCGCGGGAAGACGATCACGTTCACCGTGTCCAAGGGCCCGGAGATGATCGCCGTCCCGAACGTGCGGGGCAAGGCCACCGAGGAGGCCAAGAAGATCCTCACGGACGCCGGCTTCAAAGTTGAGGTGGAACAACAGTTCTGGTCCGGCTTCGCGCTGGGCACCCGTCCTGGTGAGGGCGAGCTGGCACCCAAGGGATCGACCGTGACCCTGGTGGTCGGCTGACGTCCCCAACGCGTCAGGCGGGCGTCCAGGCCCTTCGATCACGCAGGTCGGTGAGCTGGCATGGGGTCATCTCGCGGACGCGGTTGAACACCAGCGACCAGCCGCGCTCGTTGAGCAGTCCGTCGTGGATCGCGAAGCCCTCCACCGCTCCAACCTCGCGGGCAAAGTCGACCGTCTCCTTCATTGCTGCCCAGGGTCCGTAGGCGGGCACCGCGAGCACGTCCACGCCTGCCGGGATCGCGGCCAGGCTGTCGCCGGGGTGGAAGAACGTCGGCTCACCCTCGGCTGAGATCACCAGGCCGACGTTGCCGACCTGCGGGATGTCCCGGTGGATGACCGCGTGCAGACCGCCGACCGCGGCGATCGACACCGGCCCGAAGCTCACCGCGGTGTCTGCCGTGATCGGTTCGGCCCGCTCCAGCGGCACCGCGTCCATCACCCCTGGCTCCACCAGCACGCGCGCCAGCGGGTTCGCTGCGATCAACGCCGGCACATGCTGCGGATCGACATGGTCCGGGTGCAGGTGCGTCACCGCGATCACGTCCAGGTCGGTGAGCCCGTGCCACGCGTCCGAGAAGTTGCCCGGATCGATCAATGCCCTGATCGCCGGCGTTTCGACGAGTACTGCGGAATGGCCGAGATGGGTGATCTGCATGGTTCGAGCCTACGTCCGCTCAGGCCATCGCGGCCTGGCCCGAACCTCCGGCCAGAGTCGCCGCTACGTAGTCGAGGGCCATCGAGTAACCACGGACGCCGAACCCAGCCATCACCCCGACCGCAAGGTCGGCCAGGTACGAATGTCGCCGGAACTCTTCGCGGGCATGCACGTTTGAGATGTGCACCTCGCAGAACGGGATCGCGACTGCGGCGAACGCATCCCGGATCGCTACGGAGGTGTGCGTGAACGCCCCCGGGTTGATGATGATGAACCGGGTGCCGTCGGCGCTCGCGGCCTGCAGCCGGTCGATGATCGCGCCCTCGTGGTTGCTCTGGAAGGTGTCCACGCTGAGCCCGGACGCGGCACCCTGCGCCACCAGGGCGGCCTCGATCTCAGCGAGCGTGGTGGCACCGTAGATGCCCGGCTCGCGGGTGCCGAGCGTGTTCAGGTTGGGTCCGTTGATCACCAGCACGTCCATGCGGCCTACTCTCCCACGCCCGGCGCGACGAGTGCAGCCAGGACGCTGGCGGCGACCTCCTGGGGTGTGCGGCCGGTTACCGGGACGACCAGTTTGGCCGCGGCCCGGTAAGCCTGCTGCCTGGACGCATACAACTCGGGCACGTCGTTCCTCGCCAACATCGGACGGGAACCATCACCGCCGACGCGGCGCAGCGCCTCCGCGAGCTCAACATCGAGCAGCACCACCTGGTGTCCGGCAAGCGCATCGCGCACCGCGGTCGTGCCGAGGGCACCACCGCCCAGCGACAGCACGGTCTCCGGCCCAGCCAGCCGCTTGGTGATGGTTTCGGCCTCGATCCGGCGGAACTCGGGTTCGCCGTAGCCCTCGAAGATGTCGGGAATGCTCAACCCCTGCTCAGCCTCGATCAGCGCGTCCGCATCGGCGAAGGGCAGGCCCAGTTTTGCGGCCAGCAGGCGGCCCACCGTGGACTTGCCGGCGCCCATGAAACCGATCAGGACGATCACTTGGGTTGCTCCAGGGCGGCCCGGCCGGCGGCGAACATGGCTTCGATCGGAGCCTGATGGCCGGTGAACAGTTCGAACTGGAGGGCGGCCTGGTGGACGAGGAGGTCCAGGCCGCCGACTACCGTCCAGTTGGCCGCTTGTGCCCAGCTGGCTAGGGGTGTTGGCCAGTTGGCGTAGACCGCGTCAAAGAGCAGGCGGGGCGAGATCCCGGCCTTCGCCGGGATGACGTTGGGTTGATGCGCCGCCGGGATGACGTTGGGTTGATGCGCCGCCGGGATGACGTTGGGT
>JAKOQD010000251.1 GCA_029778515.1 Actinomycetes bacterium | reverse complement strand
GGTTGTCACTTGAGCCTCCAGTCAACGACGGCGGATTCACCCGCTCACCATCCTTCGCACGTACCCCAACGGCGTGTCTCGACCCGCGCTAAGTTCGGGTCATGAGTTCTCGCGTCGCCGTGTGCCCGGCTTGCGGCACGAAGAACCGCGTGCCGGACGCCGCCAAGGGCCGGCCGCAGTGCGCCTCCTGCCACCAGGCGCTGCCATGGTTGGTGGACGCCAGCGATGCCGGGTTCGCGTCCGCCATTGATACCGATCAGCTCGTGCTGGTCGACCTCTGGGCGCCGTGGTGCGGCCCGTGTCGCATGGTGGCGCCGATCCTCGAGCGGCTAGCCGCCAGCTATGCCGGACGGGTGAAGGTGGTCAAGGTGAACGTGGACGACAACCGCCGCACCGCTACCAGGTTCGACGCGAGCAGCATCCCGACCCTGGTCATGCTCCGGAACGGCAAGAATGTGGCGCGGTTCGTCGGCGCGCAGCCTGAGCAGGTGCTCCGGAAGCGGATCGACGCGCTACTTGCCTCGGGCTGATCAATTCGTAGCTGCCCCACCTGAGTTACAGCAGCATCGAGCCGACGAAATAGCTCGACCCCAACGCGGCAAGCCCGATGAAGACCGACCGCGCCAAGGTCTGCCAGATGCGGGTGTGGCCCAGTCGGGCCAGGATGATCGAAGTGAACCCCAACGCGACCGCCACGGCGAGGATGGTGTACTCGTCGCGCCAGGTGACCGGGGTGATGACGGAGATCAGGATGGGCACCGTCGCGCCGATCAGGAAGGCAACCCCCGCGCCGAGCGCGACACTGATCGCACCGGACACGGCCGTCGGCTTGCCGAAGCCGTCGATCTGGGGTCGGGCGCCGAGGCTGTCGGCGGCGTTCAGCTCCTCAGCGACCCGTTGCGCAATGGCCGGGGTGACGCCGCGGCCTTCGTAGTAGGTGGCGATTTCGGCGATCTGTTCAGTGGGCCCGAGCGCCAGGCGACGCTGTTCCTACGCGGCGACGAGGAGCTCGGCGTCCCGGTCAGCCAAGCCCGCGCTCAACACCACGC
>JAKOQD010000250.1 GCA_029778515.1 Actinomycetes bacterium | reverse complement strand
TGCATGATGCCGCCGTGGCGGTAGTAGTCGGCCTCACCTGGGGTGTCGATCCGCACCACCGCGTCGAAGACGATCGGCTCACCGTCACCGACGGCCTCCACCCGAACGGTGGCCGGCGTCGTGCCGTCGTTGAGTTCGGTCACCCCGGTCACCGAGAAGGTCTCCGTACCGGTCAGCCCCAGCGAATCGGCATTCTCTCCCTCGGGGAACTGCAGCGGAAGCACGCCCATGCCGATCAGGTTCGACCGGTGGATGCGCTCGTAGCTCTCCGCGATCACGACCTTCACGCCCAGCAGAGCGGTGCCCTTGGCCGCCCAGTCACGGGACGAGCCGGAGCCGTATTCCTTGCCCGCCAGCACCACCAGCGGCACCCCGGCGGAAGCGTAATTCTGCGCCGCATCGAACACGGTGGCCACCGGCGCGTCCGCCACCGTGAAGTCCCGGGTGAAGCCACCTTCGGTGCCCGGTGCGATCTGATTGCGCAGCCGGATGTTGGCGAACGTGCCCCGGATCATCACCTCGTGGTTGCCGCGCCGCGAGCCGTAGGAGTTGAAGTCCTTGCGCTCCACGCCGTGCTCGCTCAGGTAGCGTCCGGCCGGGCTGTCGGCCTTGATCGAGCCGGCCGGCGAGATGTGGTCGGTGGTCACCGAATCCCCGAGCTTGAGCAGCACCCGCGCCCCAGCGACATCGGTCACCGCCACGGGCTCGGCCGGCATGTTGTCGAAGTACGGTGGCTTGCGCACGTACGTGGAGTCGGCGTCCCAGCTGAACACGTCGCCGGTCGGCGTCGGCAGCGAACGCCAGGTCTCGTCGCCGGCGAACACGTCCGCGTAGCGCGAAGTGAACATCTCGGCGGTGATGGACGAGCCGACGACCTCGTCGACCTCAGCCTGCGACGGCCAGATGTCAGCGAGGTAGACCGGGTTGCCGTCCGAGCCAGTGCCGATGGGCTCGGTGGTCAGGTCGATGTCCATCCGTCCGGCGAGCGCGTAGGCCACCACCAGCGGCGGGCTGGCCAGGTAGTTCATCTTCACGTCCGGGTTGATCCGCCCCTCGAAGTTGCGGTTGCCGCTCAGCACGGACGTGACCGCCAGATCGGCGTCGTTCACGGCCTGCGAGACCTCGGGGATCAGCGGGCCGGAGTTGCCGATGCAGGTGGTGCAGCCGTAGCCGACCAGGTCGAAATCGAGGGCGTTCAGGTACTTCGTCAGCCCGGACTTCTCGTAGTAGTCGGTGACTACCTTCGAGCCCGGCGCCAGCGACGTCTTCACCCACGGCTTGCGCTCCAGCCCGGCCTCGACGGCCTTCTTCGCCACCAGCGCCGCACCGATCATCACGCTCGGGTTGGACGTGTTGGTGCAGGACGTGATCGCTGCGATCGTGACCGCACCGTGGTCGAGGGTGAAGCTGGTGCCGTCCGCCAGCGTGACCGGCGTCGGCTTGCTGGGCCGGCCCAGTCCCGCCGGAGTGTGCTCGCCGTACTCGTGCGGAGCCGGCGCGCCGTTCCCACCGTCGTGCGCAGGCGCGTCCGATGCCGGGAAGCTCTCGGCCACGGCTTCGTCGTACCCGGAGATGTCGTCACCCACGTAGTCGCGAAGGGCCTCGTTGAAGCCCTCCTTGGCGTGCGCGAGCACCACGCGGTCCTGCGGACGCTTCGGGCCGGCGATGCTCGGCACCACGGTCGCCAGGTCGAGCTCGAGGTACTCGGAGAACCGCGGCTCGCTGGCCGGGTCGTGCCACAGGCCCTGGGCCTTGGCGTAGGCCTCGACCAATTCCAGCTGCTCGGCCGAGCGTCCGGTGAGCCGCAGGTAGTCGACGGTCTTGTCGTCGATCGGGAAGATCGCGATGGTCGAGCCGTATTCGGGGCTCATGTTGCCGATGGTGGCGCGGTTGGCCAGCGGCACTTCGGCCACGCCGTCGCCGTAAAACTCGACGAACTTGCCGACCACCTTGTGCTGCCGCAGCATCTCGGTGATGGTCAGCACCAGGTCAGTGGCGGTGGTGCCCTCGGGCAGCTTGCCACTGAGCTTGAAGCCGACCACGCGCGGGATCAGCATGCTGACCGGTTGGCCGAGCATGGCCGCCTCGGCCTCGATTCCGCCCACACCCCAGCCGACGACGCCGAGGCCGTTGACCATGGTGGTGTGCGAGTCGGTGCCGACGCAGGTGTCCGGGTAGGCCTGCAGCACACCGTCCACCACGCGCGGGAAGACCACGCGGGCGAGGTGCTCGATGTTGACCTGGTGGACGATGCCGGTGCCCGGCGGCACCACGACGAAGTCGTCGAAGGCGGTCTGGCCCCAGCGCAGGAACTGGTACCGCTCGCGATTGCGCTGGTATTCGAGCTCAACGTTGCGGGTGAACGCGTCCGGGGTGCCGAAAAGGTCGGCGACGACCGAGTGGTCGATCACCATCTCCGCCGGGGACAGCGGGTTCACCTTGGCCGGGTCACCACCGAGTTCGGCGATCGCCTCGCGCATCGTGGCCAGGTCGACCACACAGGGGACGCCGGTGAAGTCCTGCATGATCACCCGGGCGGGCGTGAACTGGATCTCCTTGTTCGGCTCGGCGGACGGGTCCCAGCCGGCCAGGGCCGCGATGTCCGCGGCGGTGATGTTGGCGCCGTCCTCGGTACGCAACAGGTTCTCCAGCAACACCTTGAGGCTGAACGGCAACGTCGCCGAGCCCTCAACCGCGTCGACGCGGAAGATCTGATACGTCTTGCCGGCAACGGTTAACTGGTCTGCTGCGGAGTAGCTGTCGATGCTCATCGGTCCTCCTGACCGCCGAAGATATCTTGATGTCGAGATATTATCCCACCCGACGCGATGAGGCTAGCTGAGCGCGCCGTTCTCAGTGCGGCTTCCGCCGTCGTTCGCCCCACTCCAACCGCTGATCCGGGTCGGACATCACCAGGTAGACCAGGCCACAGTCCTGCGGACCGGTGACGTTCAGCTGGCAGAGGTTGCAGATCTCTTCTGGACGGAGCGGGCACTTGGCTTCGGGACGAGTGCGCTTGGGGTGGGTGCCTGGGGTGTTCATACCAACTCCAGGATAATCCTCGCACCCGTAGTCTCGATCCTGCCTTTCGAACGCATCGCCCGGCCGTGAACGCTGTGCAGCCCGGGCGAAGCCGGATTTCTGGAGCTGATGGCGCACTCCGGATTGGCCGATTGGCCGCCAACCGGAATTCTGGAGCCTAAGCCGCGCTTTCCGGCCTGCATAAGCTCCACAATTCGGGTTGGGCTGGAGTCGGGGGCAAGCCACCTACTCATAAGCTCCAGTTCTCGGGTTGCGCTGAGGATGGACTGTCCAGGCGAAGGTGGGCCTGCCCGACCAAGCACGTCCCCGCAGATCAACTCAAGTTGACGCCGGTACCAGGATGGCAACGCACTCCACGTGATGGGTCATCGGGAAGAGGTCGTAGGCGTCAACTGACATGGTGCGATAGCCCAGGTCGGCGGCGATCTGGAGGTCGCGGCCGAGGGCGGCCGGATCGCACGCCACATAGGCGATCCGCCGCGGACGGCGGACGACCACCGAAGCCAGGACGGCACGTCCCGCACCCGCCCGGGGCGGGTCCAGCACCACGATGTCGGCACGATTTGGCAGCCGCTCCAGGCGACGTGCGACATCACCGACCAGGAACCGGGCGGACGGCACGTTCGTCCGGGCCAGTTCGATCGCCCGCCGGTCGCCTTCGATCCCCCAGACCTGCGCCCCCGCGTCCGCCAGGGCTCTCGCGAACAGCCCGACCCCGCAATAGAGATCCAGCGCGGTCTCCCCCGCTCGCGGCTGCAGCCCGTCCAGCACGCGTTCGGTCAGCACTGCGGGCGCGGCGGCGTGCGCCTGCCAGAAGCCGGTGAGCGCGACCTCGTAGGAGCGCCCGTCGACCTGCTCGGTGACCGTTTCCGCGGAGCGCTCAACCCCGCAGAACCGGACGCCGGAGGCTGCCGCCACCGCGAGCAGTTCCGTCCCCGGTCGGCCCGGATCGGCCGGCGGGTGGGCAATCGGCGGAGCGGCGATCCGGCAGCCGGCTTCCGGGAGCGGCACGACCGCGTCCGAGCGATGCGCGAGCAGCCCGGGCCGGCCAACGGCGTCCAGGTGGTAGCGCATCCGCCGACGCCAGCCGAACGGAGCCGGTGGCACCTCGACGACATCACCGATGAACTGGTAGCCGGCCAGGTGTCCGAGCAGTTCGGCCACCACCTGCCGCTTCAGTTCCCGGGTGTGCTCGGGACGGACGTGCTGGAAGTCACAGCCGCCGCAACGCCCGGCGATCGCACAGGGCGGACTGACCCGCTCCGGGCTGGCGCGGTGCACCGCGACCACCTCACCGCGAGAGAAACGCTTGCCCGCCTCGGTGATCCGTACGTCCACCACCTCGCCGCTCAGGGCATGCCGGACGAAGATCACCCGCCCGTCCACACGGGCCACGAAGTGTCCGCCGTGGGCGACCGGACCGATCTCCACCTCGGCGAGCACATCGTCCACCGCGAACGGCTCGGTCACTCGGGCAGTTCCGGTCCACGCGAGTCGCCGACGCGCACCTGTCCGCTACCTGGACGGCGCCAGGCCGCAGCCGTATTGCGCTTCGCGCGGTCGATGGCGTACTTCGAGGACGCCAGCTGATAGGGCACCGACGTGACCATCACGCCCTGCATGAAGTTGAGCCGGGTCTTCAGGATCAGCCCGGTCTGGTTGTGCAGGAATTGCTCCCACCAGTGGCCGACGATGTACTCCGGAATGTAGACGCAGACCACGTCGCGCGGATTGTCCGAACGCACGCCCTTCACGTAGTTCAGGAACGGTCCGGTCACCTCGCGGTACGGCGAGGCGATCACCTTCAGCGGCACTTCCAGCTCCTGCGCCTGCCATTGGGAGACGATCGAGCGCGTCTCCGCGTCGTCGATCGAGACCGTCACCGCCTCGATGCTGCTGGCTCGCGTCGCCCTGGCGAAGTTGACCGCACGCATCGTGGGCTTGTTGACCTCCTGCACCATGATCACCGCCCGGACGCGGCTGGGCAGCAGCCGGGCGTCCATCGGGCTGACCGCGGTCTCCCGTGCCACCCGGTCGTAGTGGTTCCGGATGGCCCGCATCACCACGAAGACGAGCGCCATCGCGAGCACCGCAAGGTAGGCGCCGTAGATGAACTTTGAGAGCAGCACGATCACCAGCACGATGCCGGTGCCGGTGAGACCGACCGCGTTGATCGCCCGAGAGCGCTGCATGGTCGCGCGCACCTTGGGATCCTTCTCGGTCTTCAGATGGCGGGTCCAGTGCCGCATCATGCCGAACTGGCTCACAGTAAACGAGACGAAGACCCCGACCACGTACAACTGGATCAGCGCGGTCACGCTGGCGTTGTAGATCAGCACCAGCGCGATCGCGGCGGTCGCGAGGGCGAGGATGCCGTTGGAGTAGGCCAGCCGGTCGCCGCGGGTGTGCAGGGCGCGCGGCAGGAAGCCGTCCCTGGCGAGGATCGAGCCGAGCACGGGGAAACCGTTGAACGCGGTGTTGGCCGCAAGGAACAGGATGATCATCGTCATCGTGATCACGAAGTAGAAGCCGGCGGGGAAGGTGTCGAAGATGGTCCGCGCCAGCTGGCCCATGGCCGTCTCGTGGGCCACCTCCAAAGGCACCCCGTTCTGGGCGAAGTGCGACGCCCCGTCCGGGTCGATCAGCTTCAGCCCGGTCAGGTTCGACAGCGCGATGATGCCGGCCAGCATCGTGATCGCGATCCCGCCGAGCAGCGCGAGTGTGCTGGCGGCGTTGCGGCTCTTCGGCTCCCGGAACGCGGGGACCCCGTTCGAGATGGCCTCCACGCCGGTCAGCGCCGCACAACCGGACGAGAACGCGCGCGCCAGCAGCACCACCATCGCCAGTCCGGCGAACGGCTCGAAGGCCGGCGCACCGATCACCTCGTAGTTGGCGGTCGGAGCCTGCAGGTGCTCGCCCATGCCGAAGATGCGGAACAGCCCCCAGATCGTCATGCCGAGCACGCCCACCATGAACCCGTAGGTCGGGATCGCGAAGAACGACCCCGACTCGCGCACGCCGCGCAGGTTCATGCTCATCAGTAGGACGATAAGTCCGGCCGCCCACAGCCCCTCGTGCCCTTCCAGGAAGGGGAACATCGCCTTGGCGTTCATCACGCCCGACGACACCGAGACCGCGACGGTGAGCACGTAGTCCACGAGCAGCGCGCTGGCCACGACCAGGCCGGCGTTCGGGCCCATGTTGACGGTCGCCACCTCGTAGTCGCCGCCGCCGGACGGGTAGGCGTGCACGGTCTGCCGATAGGACAGCACCACGATCAGCATCACCAGGCCGACCGCAAGGGCGATCCATGGGGAGAAGGCGAAACCGGCCATGCCGGCCAGCGAGAGGGTGAGCAGGATCTCGTCAGGGGCGTAGGCGACCGAGCTCAGCGCGTCCGAGGCGAAGACTGGGAG
Organism: Actinomycetes bacterium; assembly: GCA_029778515.1. The sequence continues at coordinate 12,874 of JAKOQD010000250.1, read as the reverse complement.
CGCGATGCGCTTCGGTAGCAGGGTTTCGCCCAACTGGGCGTTGGCCAGTTTGCGCCCAACCAGCACGCGCTTGACCGAGTCGGCGGCATTCACGGGATCAGACCCTATGCCCAAACGGTGAAGTTTCACCCACCTGACCGGTGTAGCGTCGTTTCAGGACTTCCGCAAGCGGTAGGGTCGGCGGCGTCAACGACGCAGGAGTGGAGGCACGCGGCGTGCACATCGTCATCATGGGTTGTGGCCGGGTCGGCGCTTCGCTGGCGCGTTCACTGGAACGCCGCGGGCACTCGGTCGCGGTGATCGACATCGTCCAGGACGCCTTCCGCCGCCTCGGCCCCGAGTTCCAGGGCAAGACCGTCAAGGGGGTTGGGTTCGACCGGCAGGTGCTGGTTCGCGCCGGCATCGAACGGGCGGACGGGTTCGCGGCCGTCTCCAGCGGCGACAACTCCAACATCCTCGCCGCCCGCGTGGTGCGGGAGACCTTCGAAGTGCACAACGTGGTGGCCCGTATCTATGACCAGGGCCGCGCCGAGGTGTACGAGCGGCTGGGCATCCCCAGCGTCGCCACCGTCCGCTGGGCGGCCGACCAGGTGCTGCGCAAGCTGCTGCCGTCCGGTTCGGAGCCACAGTGGCGCGACCCGTCCGGCAGCGTCCGGTTGATCGAGGTGCACGCGAACTCCGACTGGGTGGGCACCAAGATCAGCGCGATCGAAGCCGCCACTCGCGCCAAGATCCCGTTCCTGATGCGCTTCGGCACCGGCATCGTGCCCAACTCGGCGACCGTGTTCCAGGACGGCGACCTGATCTACGCCGCCGTGACCAACGAGCAGGTGCCCGACGTCGAGGACGTCCTGGCCGACCCGCCGGTCCAGCACTGAAAGAGGAAGCGACCATGCGCGTAGCCATTGCCGGAGCCGGCAACGTGGGCCGTTCGATCGCCCGCGAGCTGATCGCCAACGGGCACCAGATCCTGCTCATCGACCGCGATCCCAACGCCATCAAACCCGAAAGCGTCCCGGAGGCCGAGTGGTTGCTGGCGGACGCCTGTGAGCTCACCAGCCTCGAAGAGGCCAGCCTCGACTCGTGCGACGTGTCGATCGCCGCGACCGGTGACGACAAGGCCAACCTGGTCCACTCCCTGCTGGCGAAGACCGAATTCGGCGTGCCGCGCACGGTCGGCCGGGTGAACCACCCCAGCAACGAATGGATGTTCGATGACCTGTGGGGTGTGGACGTTGCCGTCTCCACCCCCCGGTTGATGTGCGCCCTGGTCGAGGAAGCGGTGACTGTCGGCGACCTCGTCCGGCTGTTCAGCTTCCGCGGCGGGCACGCGAACCTGGTCGAAATGACCCTGCCAGACGGTTCGCCGCGGGTCGGCGTCCGGGTTGCCGACCTCAATCTGCCCGGCGACGCGGTGCTGGTCACGGTGATCCGGGACGGTTCCGCCCGCGCCCCCGAACGCGACGCCGCGCTGGAGGCCAACGACGAACTGCTCTTCGTCTGCGACCCGGCCAATGAGGCCGAACTGGCTCAATACCTGGTGCCTCGCGCCCGAGTGACGGAAGCGGGCTAGGGCTAGGTGGCCGGACAACCCGCCCAATTCGGGTTTTCCTGCGACAGAAGCGCCAGGATCAGCAGTCCCCTGGAACGGGCTTCGCCAGCCTCAGCTGTCGTTCGGACGGTAGCTGAGCGCGCAGCTCAATTCGCGATCAGCTCGTAGTAGGGGTTGTACAGCCGCCGCTCGCCGTCCACGTAGGACACCCGGCCGCTCACGGCGAGTTGCGCGCCGGCGACGATCCCGGGGATTTCCCGTCGCCCCATCCAGATCAGGGTGAGTGTGCCGGAGCCGTCGCTGAACTCCGCCTCAAGCCAGGGGGTGCCGTTGCGCGGTTTCATCGCGAGCACCGTGATCGTGCCGCGCAACCGGGCCAGCTGACGATCCTGCAAATCTCCGATCCGGCCCGCGCCGACCTCTTCGGCAACCCGCTGCCGCTCCTGCGCCTCCAGCTCGGCGTTGGTCGCCCCGAGCCGGCGGAGTGCGCTCAGGAACTTGTTGGGCGACATCAGCCCTCCTCTGGACCTTCCGGCAGCTGCATTGGCATCAACATCCCGGGCACCATCGGGCTGGTCCCCCGGCGCACCACCAGATTACGGAACAGTTCGACGAAAGGCGCCACCACGGGTGCGTCCGCCTCGCCGATCGCGGCCTCGCCGAGCAGCGTGCCCCGCAGCAGCCAGCGCGGGCCCTCGGCGAACCAGACCCGGGAGACGTGGAACATCTGCTCCCCGCCGGGCCCCTCCTGCGGCAGCACGCGGCGCACCTCGGCACCGAACGGTCCCGTTGCCAGCGTTGCGGAGCCGCCGGCCTGCTCGGCCTCCTCCACCGCGTCCTCGCGGAGCTCAGCGGCGAGCCCGCCACTCGCGGGCGCGGCGAACAGCACGATCTCCAGACCTGAGTTCTTCCAGACCGCGGTGGCTGCCTGCACCTGCTTGGTGGCCTCGTTCACCTGCAGCTGCAACCCGATGCCCGGCCATGGGGTGATCACCACCGAGCCGAGGTCGATCCGGGTCACGCCATCGCCGCCCAGCTCGACCTCTTCGGAGTCGAACGGGCCGTCAGCCCGCCAGTCGATCTCCTCGCCGAGATCATCGGCAGCGAAGTCCTCGTCGCCAGACTCGATGTCGTCGTCTTCCAACTCATCGGTCTCGGTTGCTTCGACCTCGTCGTCAGCCGGGTCGTCGGCATCCTCGCCGACGATCTCCAGAGCTTCCTCCTCGGTGTCCACGGGGTCGATGTCGGCAGGCTTCCGCTTTCGCCCAAAGATCACTTGTTCACCTCTGTTGTGGTTCGACCGTCCGATCGGACGGCCCATTCAGCTATTCCCCCGGTAGAGCCGTGGCCTCCTGAGCCACGCACGCTGCCGGGAAGTTCATCGAGCAGTTCGAACTGCGCGGTGTCCACCCGCTGGAACACCAGTTGGGCGATCAGGTCGCCCCGCTGCAACCGGACGGGTGCCGCAGCGTCCGTGTTCAGCAGGCAGACGCGGATCTCGCCGCGATAGCCCGAGTCCACAGTTCCCGGGGCGTTCACGATGGTGAGCCCCGAGCGGGCCGCCAGACCGGAGCGCGGGTGCACGAACGCCGCCCAGCCCTCCGGCACCGCGATGGCGATTCCGGTGCGCACCAGGCGGCGCTCCCCCGGCGCAAGTTCGCAGTCCTCGGCGATGGCCAGATCGGCACCGGCATCGCCCGGATGGGCATAGCGCGGTAGCGGCAGATCAGGGTCGAGCCTGGTCAGGCCAACCCTCAGCTCGCCAGTCCCCGCCGAAGTCATTGCGGCAGTCTAGCCGCGCTCCGACGCCTCTCCGTCCGGCGAGATGGACGCCCGGGACGCCAGCGCAGCCGCTAGTTTCTGCGGCTCCCTCGTGGACACCAACCAGTACGGATGCGGGTCTGCCGGATCCTTGATTTCCACCTCGACCGAACCCGGCACGTATCCCCGGACGGCCAGCCAGGCGGCAGGATCGGCCTTGGCGCCCAGGCGCTCCCGCGTCGCCGCCGCCGACAAGGCGGTCACGGCACCGAGATAGGGCCACTCCAGCAGCGCGTCACCGGCGTGCAGCCCGTCCGCGTCCACCGCGACCCGCAGCCGGCCGAACCACAGCAGTGCCACGCAGACGGCGATCGCAGTCACCGCCCCGGCGACCACCGCCACCCACGGGCCGGCGTAGAAGCCCACCGCGGTTACGAAACTGAGTGCGAAGAACAGGCCGACCAGCCACCAGCTCGGCGGCACCCGTAGTCGCTCGGAATAGTCCATTGCCCCAAGTTAGCTTCACTTGGCAGGATGGCATTAGGAGGACATGGTGAACTCGTCACAGAAGATGCTCTGGAACCTGTACGCGGCCGCAGTCGGTGCGGCCACGACGATGGTGACCGCCAAGGCACTGGAATCGGCCTGGAAGCTCACCACGGGTGATGAGCCACCCCTGCCCACCGATCCGCAGGTTCCGCTGCGCCGGGCGTTGATCTGGACTGTCGCCAGCGCGCTCGGCGTCGGCCTGGCCCAGGTGGTCGTGAATCGCTTCGCGGCGAATCAATGGGTGAAGCTCACCGGCACGCCGGCACCCAGTGCCAAGCGCACCAACGTAACCATCTGAGCGCGCCCCGTCCGGGGGGGGTCTCGACAGGCTCGACCATCGACAAACTCGACCCCTCGACGGGCTCGAGGAACGTTTCGGTCAGCCGGCGCAGTCGACGCAGTAGATCAGTTGACCCTTGATCTCGGCGATCTGGCTGCGGTGCTTCACCAGGAAGCAGGAAGCGCAGGTGAACTCGTCGGCCTGCCGGGGCAACACCCGGACGGTGAGCTCCTCGTGTGACAGATCGGCACCGGGCAGCTCGAAGGTCTCTGCGGCCTCGACCTCGTCCTCATCGACCTTGCCGGAGTTCTTGTCGTTCCGCCGGGTCTTCAGTTCCTCGATCGAGTCTTCGTTTTCTTCATCGTTCTTGCGCGGGGCGTCGTAATCGGTCGCCATGAGGGTTGATCCATCTCCATTCCGCGATACGCGTCTGCGGTTTCACTTTGGTGCCAGGAATGCATATCACATCCGTGCTCCACTTACGTCCCTTCCCGCCACGACGACCAGGCATGCGGCCAGTCAGACGTGGTGTTCGGTGCTCGGGTTGGTAGGTTACCTGCATACACAACTGGAAGTGAGGCGATGACCCACCAGCCCCAGGCACCGAGTGCTGGGAGCTCGGTGCGCGAACCGCCGCAGACCACCCTGGAGATTGAAATGGATAGCGCGCTGACCCCAAGGGAGATTCAGGCACGCATCCGCGCCGGGGAATCGGTCGAGGAGGTCGCTCGGGCCGCCGGGATGGGCCTGGACTGGATCGAGCCCTTCGCCGCGCCGGTGCTCGCCGAAAGGGTGTTCATCTCCAGTCAGGCACAATCACATCCGGTGCGGCGCGGGTCGGACACCATCGCCCACCGCACGCTCGGCGAGGTGGTCGCCGACCGGCTGGTCTCCCGCCGGGTGGACGTGGACACGCTCACTTGGGACGCTTGGCGGCTCGAGGGTCGGCGCTGGGTGATCCGCGTCGACTACGACTCCGGGAAGGCGCACCGCGAAGCCCGGTTCATCTACGACGCCGGTAGCCGGTTCTCGGTTGCCGACAACGACGATGCCCGCTGGCTGCTCGGGCTGCACTCCGCGTCCCACGGTCCGCAGCCCGGCCGTCGTCGCCGCGACGAAGAGGCCGAGCCCACCATCGGGCTCAACGACGACCTTGCCCTTGTGCGCGTGGTACAGCCGGCGGTGGACGAACCGGCCGATCCCAACGACACCGCACCCCTGAATGATCTGGACGCCTTCGCCGACGGTGACGACGCCTTCGCCGAAGGCGAGCTGACCGAGGTCGACGGGGTCTACGACATCGTGCCCAGTTCCGATTCCGGTCTGGATCTCCTTTACGACATGCTTTCGAGCTTCGACGAGGACTCCGTCCAGATCTACGCCGGGTTGATCCGGCACACCGACGCTCCCGAGCCCAGCCCGGTGCTGGACGAGACGCCGGTCGCCGAACCCGAACCGGCTGCTGAGGTGGCTGCCGCCGAGCCCGCACCCGAACTCACCGAACCGCATCAACCGGCCCTCACCGAGCTCGAAGAGACCGAGCCCGAGCCGCAGCCAGCACCCAAGCCCAAGCGCAGCAAGCGGGCGCAGGTGCCCAGTTGGGACCAGATCATGTTCGGGTCGCCCAAGCAGCGCTGACCAGCGCCGCTCAGCCGAACGGCAGCGGCTCCGGGCTGAGCGTGACCGCGGCCACCTGGGCGGTCACCTTGCGACGATGATGCCGACGGCAGAGTACTTGGTAGGCGACCTCGGCGGCATCGTTGGTGTCGCCCACCACCACCTGGCTGCCTTCGGTAACCATCACCCCGTTCACCGTCCGCGCGTTGTGCGTGGCCGGCTCGCCGCACCAACAACGCGGACGCACCTGCAGCAATTCCATGCGATCGCACAGCTCGACCAGTCGGCGCGACGCCGGGAACAGCTCGGTGCGGAAGTCGGTGAGGATGCCGAAACAGAACACGTCGATCTGGAGTTCGTCGACGATCCGGGCGAGTTGGTCGATGTGGGCAGGCTCGAAGAACTGCGCCTCATCGCAGACGATGAAGTCGATCCGGCGTCCGGCGGTGAGTTCGCCGACGACGTGCTGCCAGAAATCCAGGTCTTCGGTGACCTCGTGCGCGGCGGCGCTGAGTCCGATGCGGGAGGTGATGGTCGAGGATCCGGCGCGATCCAACATGGTGAACAGGCTTCCCTCGCGACCGGCGTGCGACTCGGTGTAGGCGACCTGCAGCGCCAGGGTCGACTTGCCGCAATCCATCGGACCGGTGAAGTAGGTCAGTTCAGCCATGGCCGCCATTCTCTCCTATCCAGCTGCTGGTGCTGACCCGCGCGACTTCAGTCGACCAGCAGGGGAACGTCCAGCTCCGCCGGGGTCAGCGAGGCGTGCATGCCGACCAGGGTGAGCTCCTTCGGCAGCATCCGGCTCATCACCGCGCCGTCGTCGGCCATCGCCACCAGCACGTTGCCGAATCGGTCCGCCAACCTTGGCGAAACCGCGCCGAACCAGCCTTCTTCGATCGCCTCGGCTCGGGTCCGCACCCAGGCGCTCGTTCCGAGCCGATCCCGCCAGCGCGCAGCGACCGCGTCCGGCTGGCGGGTCATCAGTTGCCGCAGCCTGCCCTCGCCGGCGAGCGCGGTCACCTCGGCCAGCAGATCCGGCTCATCCTCGAAGAACAGTCGGGACGCCGGCGGCACGTTGATCATGCCGTGGTCGCCGGTCACGACCAGCCGGACATCGTCGGGTAGGGCGGCCCGCACCTGCGCGAGCAGTGCGTCTGCGGACGCCAGTTCGTGCAGCCAAGGCGCTGAGCCAATGCCGTGCTCATGCCCCGCGTGATCAAGCTGGCGCTCATAGAAGTAGCCGACCGCGCGTCCGCTGCCCCCGACCGACTGAACTGCAAGCTCCACCCGGCGAGCAGCGTCCCGTTCGTTTGTCACCGGCAGGAAGCTGGGCCCGCGCACGGCCGCGGTGGTGAGACCGCTGCCGGCGAAGAAGGCCGGCGCCACCGTCGCGGTCCGCACGCCTGCGGACGCGAGTCGTTCGAAGTAGGTCAGTTGCGGCTGCACGTCCAGGCCGCTGAGCGTTGCCGGCCACTTCAGGGTGTTCAGCACCATGCGCTCGGCCGGGTACCAGAACGAGTAGCCGGCAATGCCGTGCTGGCCGGGCACCAACCCGGTGCCGAGACTGGTGATGGACGTAGCGGTGGTGCTGGGCACGCCGCTGGTGATGACGCGTCCCGACAGCCCGGAGAGATAGGGCGCGTGCTCGGCGTACTCATTGAGTTGATGGTGGCCCAGCCCGTCCACGAGAGCGATCAGATAGCGCTCAGCCGGTGGCAGTCCGAGCCGGTCGTCCGCCCCGGGAACGCCGAGGTGTGCACCCAGGCTGGGGAGCAGGTCGGCGAGAGTCGAGACGCCGTAGTCCGGCAGCCTGGGCGGAGGCATCAATGGCTGGCGGTGGCCAGCTGCAGTGCGGTACCGAAGGCGACCAGCTGGGCCAGTTTGGCGTTGCCGTCGCCGGCGGAACTGATCCGGACGGTGAGGTCGTCGCCGGCGATCATGCCGGTCAGCCCGTGGTCGGCGTCACAGTTCGGATCGGCGCAGTGCGCCGGTTCCAGGTCGACCCGGCGCATGGTGCCCCAGGAGATGGTCAGCCAGGCCTCGACGGCCGACGACTTGTGGGTGCCATAGCGCTCGGGATGCGCGACCACCTGGCTCAGCGCGACCGAGTTCACCTGCCGAAGGCCCACCGACTCGGTCGTGGTCAGTGCCTGTGCCGGTTCTCCTGGATTGTCGTTCTCGTCGGTGTGGGCCACGATCAGGCGGGTGGCGGTCAGCACCAGCACCGACAGGTGCCGCTGGATCTCGTCGTGGTTGAACGTGGCCTCGTGGTGCACGAGATGAGCGGTCGGCTCCTCGGCGCCCAACGCCAGCGCCACCGCATCCTCGACGAGTTCCGGGAAGTAGCCGCAGGCGTGGATCTCAGCGTGCAGACCCTGCGGCAGGCGGATGGTGGATCGAGTTGGCACGGCCATAATCCTCCCACGTCGCTCGCCCCGGCCCAAAAGCCTGGCGGCCAGGGCGAGTGCTTCGCCGCCGGGGCGTCGCCGCTCGTGGCGCAGCGACTCGGATAATGTGTGGTGCCGTGAGCACCCGTCCCTTCATCGCCGCCCGGGTCGAGGAGTTCTTCGACCGCCGGGTCGAGGGGCTGATGCGTGCCCTCGGCTGGCGCGAGAACGTGATCTGCTACACCGGATACGGATCGAGTGAGAGCATCCGCGTGCTCGGACGCGTGGTGCTCGTCCCACCCTGGTCGCGGACCAGCCTCGGGCGCGCCACCGAGGACCTGATGAAGCGTCGCGGCTTCCGCAACTTCATCAGCGTCCCCTGCGTCCGCCCGCAGGCCATGATCGTCGTGGGCGAGCACGAGTACCCGGTGGTGGCGGACCGGGGTGGCTACATCGACCACCGCGTCCGCGAGCACGGCCTGGTCGGCGGCTGGCAGCAGGTCGGCGTCCGCTCAGCAACCTCGCCGACCGCTACGGCGGACGTGCACGTGGTCGGCGACGAAGTGACCTTCGGCATCGTCTCCGACATCGACGACACGATCATCTCCACCATGCTCCCCCGGCCGATGATCGCCGCCTGGAACTCTTTCATCCGGGACGAATCCGCGCGCCAAGCCGTCCCCGGCATGGCCCAGCTCTACGACCGGCTGCTGGCCGAACACCCGGGCAGCCCAGTGATCTACGTCTCCACCGGCGCCTGGAACACCCACGGCTTTCTGGGCCGTTTCCTGAAGCGGCACGCGTTCCCTCCCGGCGCGATGATCCTCACCGACTGGGGTCCGACCAACACCGGCTGGTTCCGCTCAGGCATGGCGCACAAGGCCGAGACCCTGCTGCTGCTCGCCCGGGATTTCCCCAATATCTCCTGGCTGCTCGTCGGCGACGATGGCCAGCACGACCCTGCGATCTACTCGAACTTCGCCCGTGTAGCGCCTGAACGGGTGCGTGCGATCGCGATCCGGCAGCTCACTCCAGCTGAACAGGTGCTGGCCCACGGCACCCCGTCCATGCTGCCAGAGGAAGAACTCACCGAACCGGCCGACACCCCCACCGTGGCGGCCCCGGATGGCAGGGGCCTGCTGGCCGCGCTCCGCGGCCTCGCCGAGCCGCTCGCCTGACTGACTGAAAGCGAGAAGTCCCAAGCAGATGGTTGCCAAGCCGCCGCCAGCAGAAGAAGAGCTGACCGAACGCATCGTCGACGTCGACGTCACCGACGAGATGGAAGCCAGCTTCCTCGAGTACGCCTACTCGGTGATCTACTCCCGCGCGTTGCCCGACGCAAGGGACGGCCTCAAGCCCGTGCAGCGTCGCATTCTCTACACGATGGACCAGATGCGGATCCGTCCGGACGCATCCCACGTCAAGTGCGCCCGCGTGGTCGGCCAGGTGATGGGCCAGCTGCACCCCCACGGCGACGCGGCGATCTACGACGCGCTCGTGCGCCTCGGCCAGCCGTGGTCGATGCGCCTGCCCACCGTGGACGGCCACGGCAACTTCGGCTCGCTGGACTCGGGCCCTGCGGCGATGCGGTACACGGAATGTCGCATGTCCCCGGCCGCCGCAGCCATGACCGCCGACCTGGACTCGGACACCGTCGATTTCCGGCCCAACTACGACGGCAAGGAGACCGAACCGGTTGTGCTGCCGGCCGCCTTCCCGCACCTGCTGGTCAACGGCAGCACCGGTATCGCGGTCGGCATGGCCACGAACATCCCGCCGCACAACCTGGTTGAGGTCGTCCAGGCGTTGAAGCACCTGATGTGGCATCCCGATGCCGACGTCGAGGAGTTGATGCGTTTCGTTCCGGGCCCCGACTTCCCGACCGGCGGCAAGATCATCGGCCTGGACGGAATCCGCGACGCCTACACCGGCGGACGGGGCGTCTTCCGCGTCCGCGCGTCGGCCCGCGTCGAGCAGGTGCACGCGCGCCGCAAGGGCATCGTGGTCACCGAACTGCCCTACCAGATCGGCCCCGAGCGGATCATCGAGCAGGTGAAGAACCTGGTCAGCTCCAAAAAGCTCACGGGCATCTCCGACATCAAGGACCTCACCGACCTAACCAACGGCACCCGGCTGGTGATCGAGGTCAAGAACGGCTTCAACCCGGAAGCGCTCCTGGAGGAGCTGTACCGGCTGACCAAGTTGGAGGACTCGTTCGGCATCAACGCGGTCGCCCTGGTCGAAGGCCAGCCGAACACGCTCAGCCTCAAGCAGATGCTGGAGGTCTACCTCGATCACCGACTGCAGGTGGTGCGCCGCCGTTCCGCCTTCCGGCTCGGTAAGGCCCGCGACCGGCTGCACCTGGTGGAGGGGCTGCTGCTGGCGATCGTCGACATCGACGACGTGATCGCGATCATCCGCTCCTCGGACGACGCCACGGCGGCGCGAACCCGCCTGATGGAGGCCTTCGAACTCTCCGAGTTGCAGGCCAACTACATTCTCGAGATGCGGCTACGCCGGCTGACGAAATTCTCCAAGCTTGAGTTGGATTCCGAGCGTGACGAGCTCTGGCTGACCATCAACGAACTCCAGGCGATCCTCGATTCGGAACAGCGGCTGCGCGAAGTCGCCGCCAGCGAACTGGACGAGGTGGCTCGCACCCACGGCACGCCGCGACGGACAGTGCTACTCGCGTCCGCGGGCACCCAGGTCACCGCCCAGTCGGCGGCGAACCGGCTGGAGATCGCCGACGATCCTTGCTGGGTGATGCTGTCCAGCGCCGGGCTGCTGGCGCGCACCGACAACGACGAGCCGCTGCCGACCTCCGGGCCGCGCGCCAACCACGACGTGATCTCCTCGGCAGTCCGGACGACCGCGCGCGGCGAGTACTGCGCGTTCACGAACCGAGGCCGGCTGATCCGCGGCCAGGCGATCGATGTGCCGGCGGTGCCGGTGACCGCAGCCGCACCCAACCTGCAGGGCGGCTCGCTGGCGTCCGAACTGCTGCCGCTGGACCCGGGCGAGACGATCCTCGCGCTCGGCACCCTGGGTGCGGACACCTTCGGCTGGGCATTGGGGACGCAACGCGGCGTGGTCAAGCGGGTGAATCCCGAGGTACTGGGCAAGGACTCGTGGGAGGTCGTCCGCCTGGACGACGGCGACGAGGTGGTCGGCGTGGTCGAACTCAGCCATGACCTGGTCGAGCTGGTTTTCATCACTTCGGACGCGCAACTGCTGCACTTCCCCGCGACCAGCGTGCGGCCGCAGGGACGGACGGGCGGCGGCATGGCCGGCGTCAAATTGTCCCGCGGCGCGAAGGTGGTCTTCTTCGGGGTCACGCCGACAGCGGATTCGTCGGTGGTCACGGTCGCAGGCTCGTCCGCAGCGCTCCCCGGGACGGAAGCCGGAACAGTCAAGGTCACCCCGCTGGCCGAGTACCCCGGCAAGGGCCGCGCGACCGGCGGCGTCCGCTGTCACCGCTTCCTGAAGGGCGAGGACACCCTGCTGCTCGCGTGGGCCGGGCCCGACCCGGTGATCGCAGCCGCGGCCAGCGGTACCCCGATCGACCTGCCCGCACCCGATCCGAGGCGCGACGGTTCCGGCGCCCCGGTGGCCCAGCCGGTCGCCGCGATCGGCTCCCGCTACCACGCCTGACCCGGGTCTCGTCCGGCCGGTCAGCCCGTCCACGCCCACGTTTGCTACCCAAATGGTCGGGAGTCTCGGCTGTCGGGAGTCTCGGCTGGTCGAGGTTGTCGAGACCCCGAGACAGTCTGCTCAGTACTCTGAGCCCGTGGACAACTCTTTCGACGACCTGCTCGCGGCCAACAGCCGCTACGCCACCTCAGCGCCCCGCGGCTTCGACGGCTATGCCCACGCCGGCGTAGCCGTGGTCACTTGCATGGACTCCCGGCTGCAGCCGCTGGAGATGATCGGACTCTTCCTTGGCGAAGCGAAGATCCTGCGGACGCCGGGCGGGCACGTCACCCCGGACGCGCTGGCCGGCTGCGTGCTCGGCGTGAACCTGTTGCAGGTGAACCGCATCCTGGTGATCACCCACAGCCGCTGCGCGATGGCGTCCGGGGACGACGAGGAGATGCGTCGCCGCGTGGCCGCGGCCAGCGGTGCCGACACCTCGGGCTACAGCTTCGGCGCCGATCCCGACCAGTTCGGACGCCTCCGAGCGGACGTCGCCGTTCTGACCGAGCACCCGCTGATCGCCGGCCACGCCAAGGTGGGTGGCTTCCACTACGATGTGGACTCGGGACTCCTCACCCAGGTCTGCTGACACGAGGTGAACACTCCAGCCACCGTCCCCCGGAAGCCCCGGCTGGCCGTCGGCGGCTTCACCCTGCTGGTTCACGGCTTCGGGAAGTAGGTTCAGACCGGGCTGTACACGGTCGAGTGGACGATGTGGTGGATACCCAGCGTCTTCGCGCCGATCTCGCTGGTTGCCACCTGGCGTGGCGCCATCTACTCCTGCGTCGGGTACCTGGTGGGGCTGCTCGCTGGTGAGCTGATCGGGGAGCCGGTCTACCAAGCCCAGATGGCACGTCCGCATGAGCAGAAGCAGGACCCCAGCTACATCCAGAACTGGGAGCCCCATCACCCTGGCTGGTAGATCTGCATCCTGGTCTGCTTGGCGTTCTCGATCGTCGGCCTGGTGCTCGGCCTCCGAGCCGAGAAGCGGGCTCAGGCGTCGATGCGTTCCGCGTCCAACGCGTAGGC